>JBILRK010000315.1:0-3936 GCA_044372705.1 Saprospira sp.
CGAAATTATGAACATAGCTTTGAACAACAGTAATGTTGACCATCAAATGACACTTGAACCGGCGCAGGGCCACGAATACTGGGGAGCATTAAATGGCATGTGGATGCCAAACAGTCCCAATAGCTTTTGGCTACCAATCATTGAATCAACTGCAGGTTTTTTCTACGATTATATGCGTCCCCTTACGCCACAAATAATTGGTCCTAATGCCTGCGCCCCCAACACAGTTTATAATTTCAGTGTTTCAAACCCAAACCCTGGATCTGATTACTGCTGGGAAGTTAATTCAGGTAATATTGTTTCATCCAATGTAAATAGCTCTTCGATTGATGTGATTTTTGATTCGATTCAGATAAGCGCTAACGTAAAATGCATAGAAAGGGATCGGTCTGACGTACTCAGTCTTCAAAGAATTAAAGGCGTAAACATCAGTAGCTCTGTCGCTGTAGCGTTCACTAATGATTTGGAAAACTCCTTTAGGATTTTCCCAAATCCTGCCGACAATTGGGTGAATTTTGAGCTTGATAAAGAACCTCAGGGAAATGGGTTGCTAATTTTTTCTGATTTTATGGGTAGGGAACTTATGGCAATCGAAGTGGATAAAAAAATTATCCCCATTCCATTGCAAAACTTTGCATCAGGGAATTATTTAGTCCGTTACATCAACGGCAAATCTATTCAAAACAGACTTTTAATTATTGAGTAATGGGACTTATCGCTATTGAAGGAATGAAATTTTATGCCTTTCACGGCTATTATCCCGAGGAACAACTCATCGGGACTGAGTTCATGGTTGATGTATATGTAGGGGTAAATATTAGCACTGCCGCCGAAAGCGACCAACTTACAGATACTGTTAACTACGAAACAATTTTTAGAATCTCCAAAGCTGAGATGTCAAAAAAATCAAAACTGATAGAGCATGTTGCCCAACGAATCATGAATAAAATAAAGTCATTCTACGCTAACATAGAAAGTTTAAAAATTAGAATTTCAAAATTCAATCCCCCACTTGGTAGTACAGTCAACAGAACTTTTATAGAATTGAGCGAAGATTTTAAAAAGCAATGTGGTAAATGTAAAAAAGTTATCTTTGTGCAACAAGAAGGTGATTGTTGGGAAAAATATGGCAAAGTATTTCCCGAAAGAAAAAATTCAATGATCAGCAATTATGGAAAAGACCTATGTAAAGCTTGTATTGAACCCTATCTGATACAAAATCCTTCAGAAGAATAGAACTTTTATAAAAATTGGAACGCAAATTGCAATTTTAAAATTCAAAAAATATTCACTTCCAAAACCTACAAAATTATGCTAAAGAAAATAATGCTTTTATCAGCTTCAACGCTGATGATTTTATCATTTACCGCTTGCGACACCTTACAAAATGTGGTAAACACGGCTATGAATACAAGCGGCAGCCCACTTACTAATGATCAGGTAGCAGGTGGTCTCAAAGATGCACTTAAACAGGGTGTAACCAAAGGTGTAAATACCTTGTCGGTAAGAGACGGCTTTCTAAAGAACATGGCTGTAAAAATCCTATTTCCACCTGAAGCTCAAAAAGTAGAGCAAAGACTGAGAGCATTGGGTCTAAATGGCATGGTTGACAATGCCATCGAAAAATTGAATCGTGCCGCAGAAGATGCAGCAGTTGGTGCCAAAGATATTTTTGTTGAAGCAATTGTCGGAATGACAATCAGCGATGCTATGAATATTCTAATGGGCGAGAAAAACGCCTGTACCAATTATCTCAAAAAGACTACCTCCAATGCGCTCTACCAAAAATTCAATCCAGTAATCAAAAATTCATTGAATAAAGTAGGTGCGCTTACGGCATGGAATGAAGTTGTATCAAGATACAACCAGATTCCACTCATCGAAAAAGTAAATCCAAACCTCGATGACTATGTTACTAAAAAAGCCATTGATGGTGTATTTTCAATGGTCGAAAAAGAAGAGGGAGAAATTAGAAAAAATCCAATTTCCAGAGGAACTGAACTTATGAAAAAAGTTTTTGCTAAACAGGATAAATAATCCTAGGCGTAAATCTGGACAACATAAAAAAATAGGCTGCAAAATTTGCAGCCTATTTTTTTGTAGATTTTATACTATTTGAATGTTGAATTTCTCAGATAGTTCCTGTCTGTACAGATCTGCATAATTTCCAACTCTTAGCAAGAGAGAAAGCGATTCTGTCTTATCCATACCATCTGCTTCTCTGATTACCTTGATGTAAATGTTTTCCTGAAAAACAGTAAAAGCAACCCCAAATAAAGTATCATTGATTTCCAGTAACTGAGCAAACAAAGGATTTCTTGTAGCGTCATCTGCAGGCACTGCAAAAATTGGTGACATTACCTGATAATAAGGTCTATCTTCTTTTTCAATATACCAAAGATCGACCCAAACGGTTGTTTCGCCTTTTTTAAGGTTCCACTGTCCGGGATTATCGCCTCTGCAATCGGCGGGATTAACACCGAGTTCCGCAATACCGTCTTCAACTACATCGTAAAATGGTTGCAAATCCATAATTTTAGAATAATTAAATCGTTAAAAAATATTTTGTTTGAATACGCTATATCATATTCACAATGTGTTGCCAAGATACGTATTCAAAATTATTTTGAAAGGAAAAAACCTGTATTTCTGATATTTTTTTGTTAAAAGCTTTGCTTTCAAGTACCAGCTCATAGGCATAAGCACTTTTTTGCCAAATGAGTTTTTCATTTCGAAGCATATCAACATTTAACTTTTGGGCATTTATCAAAAAATCGAGCAGCCAGCTAACATTACATAAACAAGATGATGAGTCCTGAGATAGAAAAACCGGCTCGTTGTTTACTTTTGCTGTAAATCGTTCACAAAAGCCTGATTCATTATCGCTGGCGCAACGCAATTTTAAATTATTTTTTTGAAAGCCGGCAAAATATTGAAACTTATATTCATACATTTTAGGGCTTAAAAGAGGTTGAAAAGGGGCAGCATAATGTTGTGGTAAAACATATTCCTCCCAGTTTAAAATTACTGTATCCTCCGGAAAATCTGCTTCTATAAATACATGTTCCAGGCTTGCAATACTTTTTATTTTTTGAAAAAGGTCCAATGAACCTTTTGCTTGTATTTTTCTGTCCTTGAAATTTTGAGAAGTTAGAATTAGCTTTTCCATTTGTTGATTTCTTATCCTACTGTAAAAACCAAAGATAAGTAAAACTATAGATTAAAGCCAAATTTCATTGATAAATTAAGCTTGAAAAAAATTTAAATTTCTATATAATTCTTTTAATCAATGATTTAAATAATACATAAGTTAAGGATGCCAATGCAAGACCTAATAAAGCTCCAAAAAAAACATCGGCAGGATAATGAACCCCTACATAGACCTGTGCAAGTGCGACACTAAAAGCCCAGAAATAAAAAACAAAACCCAGAATGGTCTTTTTAGATTTTTTTGCTGTCAGAAGTGGCGTAAGGATTAGAAAAAACAAATGTGACAATGCAAAATGATTGGCCGCATGAGATGAGGTAAAACTATAAGCATTGCTGCAATCAGCCCTTAAAATTATTTTATTCTCCAAAGTCAATTCATTACAGGGCCTTGTTCTACACACTGTTTTCTTTATGAGTTCACTGCTGACCTTGTCGCTAATAAATATCGTAAGAACAATAAGGACTATAAACTGCAGTGACTTCAGTTTAAGCTTATATAACAGAAAACCCAAAATTACAAGGTATAGTGGCAGCCAAAATAGTTTATTCCTAAAAAGCGGAAGCAAGTAATCAAAGACAGCATTGCTGAATCCTTGATTGATTAAGTTAAAAAGCGCAAAATCAAAATCTATAAGCGCTGCTATCATATTCTTGCAATTAAAATCAATCTATCGGAGCTTTCTTCATCAAAAGCATCGAGGGCATAGTTGCCAAAAACCTTAACAA
>JBILRK010000195.1:0-5086 GCA_044372705.1 Saprospira sp.
GACGAAGCTATTGTAAAAATTACAAAGGCCATACAAAGAAACAGAGTTGGTCTTAAGTCTCCCAACAAACCAATCGGTTCCTTTATATTTTTAGGCCCCACTGGTGTAGGTAAAACGGAACTTGCTAAAGTACTTGCACGTCAGCTTTTCGATTCTGAAGAAGCACTGATACGCATTGACATGTCCGAGTACATGGAGAAATTTTCAGTAAGCCGACTCATAGGAGCGCCTCCCGGTTATGTAGGCTACGAAGAAGGAGGTCAATTGACTGAAAAAGTGCGTAGAAAGCCATATTCTGTTGTGTTGTTGGATGAAATTGAAAAAGCACATCCCGATATTTTTAATATCCTCTTACAGGTTTTGGACGATGGTCAGCTAACTGATGGGCTTGGTCGTAAAGTCGATTTCAAAAATACCTTGATAATTATGACCTCAAACATCGGGGTTCGTAAACTGAAAGAGTTTGGTACCGGCGTAGGTTTCGCCACCCAAGCAAAGGAAGAAGCAGCAGATAATGAAACCAAAGGTGTAATTGAAACTGCACTGAAACGTACTTTCTCTCCTGAGTTTTTAAATAGGATAGACGATGTTGTTATCTTCAATTCACTTGGTAAAGATGAAATTTTCAGAATCATTGACCTAACCTTGAAAAGTTTATACAAAAGGGTTAAAGACCTCGGCTATAATTTAGTTTTAGATGATATAGCCAAGAATTATCTTGCGGAAAAAGGTTATGATCCACAGTTCGGTGCAAGGCCGCTTAATCGTGCCATCCAGAAATATCTGGAAGATCCTTTAGCCGAGTTTATCCTGAATAACCAAGCCGATTTGAAAGAGGGTGTAACACTCAATGCCAGTTTGGGAGAAAATGATGTGATGGTTATCAGCTTTGCCGATAAGGATAAAAAACCTAAAAAAGGTAAGGCTTAATAGCAAATACTAAAAATTATAAATACAACTGACTTCAAAATTTGGAGTCAGTTTTTTTGTAGTATTTATTTCCATTTTTTTAAGGACTTTACATCGAAATCCCATTCGGGAGTATGTAGCAGTGCTCCAAGATTGATTGGGTACCAGGGCGATAGGCTTGTGTTATGGTCAAAATTCTTTAAAATATGAAGGCTTTGGGCTGGCATGTAACTCTGCGCCAGGAGAAAAATTTTATCCCCAGTTTTAATATTTTCGGCAACATCTAGAACAATGACAGCGTGCCCGGGAAAGCCGCCTTTAATAAATAAATCGCCGGCTTTAATCTCTTCAGTATTAGTCGCCAATAATTCTTTTTCCAGTGAAGCAGTTCCGGCGTAGGAGAATATGGTATTGAGATATTTTTTAAAGTTACTGTATGAATTGTCCTGCGCATTTCCGACTGCACTAAAATTTACAGCATTTCCTGAGATCTTTGGTTTTCTACCTCTTCTCCAATCCTCGAATGAAACCTTATGCCCACTTGTGAAGTTGAAGTGAATCTTGTCATATTCGCCACGGCTATAATGATACTCGGCTTTTAATCGCATAATCGCATCGGCGCATTGTTGCAAATCCGAATTGCCAATATCTATATTGATAATTCTATAAGCCCCTTTTTGATATGGTTTTTCTCGACCATCATAAAGTAAAACCTTCGATGTTTCTGTTTTTAAAGGTAAAAAACGAAGCCATTCTGCAAATGAACCTTTATTTACATCCTTCCTTCTAAAACCTACTGGAACGGCTATTTGGTTAACGATTGCAGCCTTGTTGTCATAATCAGCTGTTAAAAGCCAGCTATATTTTACTTCCTTAGGTTTAAGAAGCAGCGTATCAATAGTTGATTTTTTATACTTTGTGCGCATGATATTTTCTCCCGACTCACCATAGGTGCAGGATATAAATAGCAGTAAAACAAATGAAATTACTTTTAAGATACAATTCATTTTTGATCATTTATGTAGTGTTCAATTTGATCTTGCCCCAATTGTTCCAAATTTTTGGATAAAGAAGGAGGTATAAGAGGTGCCGAGATGCCATTGTCAATTTTTTTGGTTTTACTTCTTAAAATAAAAGCTTCATCCCAAAGTTTATTGGCAATAAAAGAATTGAGTAAAGTAGCTCCCCCTTCTATCAATATTGAACTTATCTTTCTACTGTGCAGCTCTTCCAAAACCTTTTGAAGAAAATTCTCTGAGCTGAAAACGATAGTTATATATTCTAAATTATCCTTTGTAGATTTTTTTTCTGATTCGGTGAAAACAATAGTTTTTTGTATGCCATCGAATAAATGAAGATTCTCAGGAAGCCTGAGGCTTTTGTCCAAAACAATCCGAATAGGTTGCTGTCCGAAATAATGCCTCAAGTTTAGCTGAGGATTATCACAGAGCGCAGTTTCTGTGCCTACCATGATGGCGGTCTCAGCTGCTCTTAATTTGTGAACAAAATAGCTTGATAAGGGACCCGATATTTGAATTTTTTCATTTTTACGACCAATAAATCCATCAGCGCTGACAGCATATTTTAATACAATGTAGGGCCTTTTTTTTTCGACATTGGTAAAAAATCTTCTATTAAGCCAATTTGCTTCCTTTTCAAGAACTCCTACAACAACTTCTACTCCTGCTTCCCTTAGTTTTTCGATGCTTCGGCCGGCGACTTCATAATATGGATCTACAGAGCCAATGACAACCCTTGGTATTTTATGCTTTAAAATAAGATCGACACAAGGGGCTGTTTTTCCAAAATGAAAACAGGGTTCAAGACTAACATAAATACAACTATTTTCCAGAACTGAGTTGTCAGGCACTGAATATATAGCATTTACTTCTGCATGAGGCCCACCATATTTTTCGTGCCAGCCCTCCCCAATGATGATATTATTGTGAACGACAACAGAGCCGACATAGGGATTAGGATTATTGAGCCCCCTTGCAAGTTGAGCAATATCTATACAACGCTGCATGAATATATTGTCGTCCATCTTAATATTTCTTGATTTTTTACAAAAATAGTCAAATAGCTTTTAACAGTAACAATAAGAATAAAAAAAAGAGTTTATAACTTCTGTCTCATTCTTTTCGTCAATTGGTTGTATTAAGGGTCTAAATGTACTTATTTTTAATAAGTGAGCAAAATCACTTTTTTTAAATCTACATTAAAGTAATTGAAAATCAATAAATTGAATATAAAATTATTTTGACTTATTTTCTTGGGTTGACACTGCCCTTGTTTTATTGATTTCTTTTAACATAACTTTGTGTTGAAATTTTTTAATTGTTTTTATTTATTATAACATACTTGCTTATATAGCTTTTTAGCTTTTTTATATTTTTTAACATTAAGTTTTTTATTCTAAAAAACCAAATTTTTTATGAAAAAACTGTCATTTTTATTTCTTATGGTATTTGTTTCTTTTGCTGGCACAATCAGTGCTCAGGAAGAGGAAACAACTACTACTGGCTGTGTAAAACAGATTATTAACAAAAACGGGGTGCCTGTCTTACCCGAGGCAGGATCATATGCTATCGGTTTCGATGCATTGCCATTCCTCCGTTATGCTGGTAACATGTTTAATGGTAACACCAACAACAACAATCCCGCTGCAGGTTTCGCAAACCAAGGCGGTTCTGGCATAGGTGGTACGCTTTATGGAAAGTACTTCCTTTCTGAATCGAACGCTATTCGCGCAAGATTCTCTATCAATCAATCTACTATTCAGGATGTCAATCGTGTTATCCTCGATGGTCAGTCTGTTCCTCAAAACAATATTGAAGTTGAAGATGAGTTCATCAACAGCAGTTTCAATGTTCAATTGGGTGGTGGTATGGAATGGCGCCGTGGTAAAGGCCGCTTGATGGGTGTTTATGGTGCTGAGGCACTTGTAGGTTTGTCTACCTCAAGTGAGTCTTACACTTATGGCAATGCTATCACAGCTGGCAATCAGGCTCCAACTACAACAACCAACTTTGCTACTGGAAACAGTGCTCCAATTTCTTCCCGCATTATCAGCCGTACAAATCCCAACAGTTTCAATCTTACTGCATTGGGTTTTGCTGGTGTTGAGTACTTCTTTGCTCCTCAAATCTCAATCGGAGCTGAGTTTACTCTTGGTCTTCGTTACACAGGAACTAACCGTTCTGATGTTGTAAGAGAAGAGTGGGAAGCAAATTCTGGCACTGTAATCAATGTAAGCGATGTAAATTCTGACATCCTGACAAACTTCGGTATTGCTACAGGTGTGTGGGGTGGATCTATCAACCTGATGTTCCACTTCTAATCAAAATATTGATTAGATTTTCGGTTTTCCGAATCCTTATCTCAATTTTTAAAAACATTTTAAATTTAAATAGTCATGAAAAAAATTGCAATTCTTGCTGTTGTTTTTGGTGCATTCGTTTTCACCACTTCTTGCAAAAAAGTAGAAGAGCCTACAGCTGTTAACGTAATCGAAAGTGCTGGTATAGCTACTATTTCTGGTTTTGCTTATGCTGACCTCGATGATGATAACTCACCTGAAGCTGAGTTTGCTAAAGCAGGTACAAAAGTATTCATCGTAATCAATCCAAATGATTTTCCTGGTGCTTCTGTAAGCCTTAACAATGATAACTTGCTTGTTTATACTGCAACTGTTGGTGCAGATGGCAAATGGTCAGCTACTGTAAAGGCTCCTAAAACTCCAATCTCTGCTACAATCACTGCAGATCCTTTCCGTGCTCGTTATACTGATTCCAATGGTGATTCAGAAGATGATGTAATCTTCTCTCTTGATAACGGTGACAATGTTGCTGTATGGGAAGGTAACAATTCTTTCTACGACCTTGAGTGGGTACAGTAATAGTTGTTTAACTTTGTAAGAGCTATATAAGAAATGATAAAGCCGGCTGAGATTTCAGCCGGCTTTTTTTATGTCGCTTGATAATCCTAGAAAATCAGTCGTTATACTTTTTTCCGCTCATATCAACTACGGTGGCAGATGCCTGTTGCGTGCCAAACATCAACACATCCTGAATATTGACATGCTGTGGCCTGTTTACAATGTAAAATACAGTTTCTGCAACATCCATAGCTGTAAGTGGAGTGAAATTTCCATAAATATCTGCCTTTTGTTCATCTC
>JBILRK010000196.1:0-5074 GCA_044372705.1 Saprospira sp.
TAAGGTTGTTTATGACAATGCTGAAGAAGCCTCCTGGGATGGAACCTTCAATGGTGCAGACCAACCTCGTGAAGTATATATGTACACTATCAGCTGGGAAAATTCAAGCGGAGCAGGTTTGGTTCTTAAACGCGGCACAGTTACGCTGTTGAAATAATCAATATATAAGACAAAAATGCCGGGTACATCATTTGTATCCGGCTTTTTTTATGAGTTTAACCCCAAAAAATAATCATTTATTTCATAGACAAAAATAATTACTAAGAAATATAATCTTTTAGCCATCTTATGAATGCTTTATATCTTTAGTGTTACACTATTAAGGTATTAGATTTTAAAATAAAAAAAAAATAATATATCTATGACACCATGCAATATAATTTTGTCCTGATTGTATTCGGTGTTTTGTTAAAAAAATATATTTTTAGATTATAATTTAATATTTTTATCTTTTATTTAATTGTTTTACAGTAATTTATGGATTATAAGTATAAATTTACAACAGAATAATTTTTTATTTTTGATTCACAAACAATTTTTTTAATTAGTAATTTTCAGATTGTTTTAAAGATTCCGCTAAACTAATATCAAAATAGACATATTATGAAATTAAAATCAGTTTTGCTATACATTTTATTACTTACATCTTTAATTCTTAAGGCTCAAACACAGTTTGGCTCAGCCGAAGAAAGAATCGTTTACAATAAGCGTTTAGGATTACCCAAATATGAAGGTGTAAATATAGAGTATAGCTACGCAATTCGCTTTCCTCAAACTACAACAGAAGCCGATATTAAAAAAATTAAAGCTTATTTTAATTCTGTCATCAAATCAAGAATTGAAATTGAAAATAATAAAACATACCTTTTTTTATTAACAGAGGGCGATAGAAACAATCATGAAAAATATAATGAGGCTTTAATCCAAAATCCTCAACTTATTGAAAAAGGTAAAAGAAAATACATTTTAAAATAAATATAATATCAACAATATGAGGTTATTATCATTATTTTTTTGTGCTACAATGCTTTCAACAGGTATTTGGGCACAGCCATCAAATGACAATCCCTGCTCGGCAACAGTACTTACAGGCAATATAAGTTGTACATTTTCATTGTTTAATAATACTGGAGCTACAAGCCCTTCGGGGATCCCTGTTCCAAGCTGCGGAGGAACAAATCCTGGTGTTGAGGACGTCTGGTTTTCGGTAACAGTTCCTCCAAGTGGAAATTTAATCATAGATACAGATGCCGGAACACTTAATAACATTGCTATGTCGGTTTATAGTGCTTCTTCCTGTTCTGGTCCATTTACACAAATTGTTTGTGACGCCTCGGGCTCAGGTGCAAATATGCCTCAAATAACATTAACCGGTCAAACACCCGGTTCTGTGCTGTATGTAAGGATTTGGGATGAATTCAGTCCCGGTATATTTGGGATTGGCGCCGATCCTCGACAGCAAGGTACATTTTCAATCTGTTTCATTGCCCCTCCACCACCGCCATTTAACGACAATCCTTGCCAGGCTATTACCTTAGTTCCTGGTCAGTCTTGTGTTTATACTCCTGGAAGCAATATTAATGCGCTTACAACATCGGGGGTTCCAATACCATCATGTGGCAATACAAATCCTGGTGTAGAAGATGTTTGGTATGTTTTACAAGTACCTTCAACAGGTTCCGTGATCATTGACACCGATGACGGAACATTAAATAATATGGCAATGGCTGCATATTCTGCTAATTCATGCAATGGTCCGTTCACGCAAATATCATGCGATGCCGATGCCTCAGCAAATGGGAATATGCCAAGACTTAATTTAACAGGTCTAAGCCCTGGCTCTTATGTTTTTATTAGATTATGGGATGAGTTTAATGCCGGTTTTCTAGGAATAGGTATCGATCCAAGAGAACAAGGTACCTTTTCAATATGTGCACAAATATCTCAACCTGCTTCGGGTTCAGGTTCAACCAATACAGGTTCTTACAATTGTGGAAATACCCCACCTGCGGGGAATACCTGCGCCACTGCTACTCCTATCTGCACATTCAATGGATATTGCGGAAGTACACAGGGTTATACTGCCGATTATTGGTTCAATGGTAGTCAGGGACTTGGAGGTCCACTTAACGCGAATGGAATTTTTTGTGGTTCTATTGAAAACAATTCATTTATCAGCTTTATAGCAAGTTCAACATCTATAACGCTAGATGTTATTGTTTCAGGTAGTGTAATCAATTGTGATGAAGGGGTTCAGTTTATGATGTTTGGCGATCCAAGCGGAGCTCCAGCTTGTGGTTCTTTGAGTATTGTTGATTATGGCTGCGAAAGCCCAATGCCTCCGGGTAATAATACATTTACAGCTTCTGGACTAACTCCCGGACAACAGTATTATTTGATGATTGATGGTTTTGCTGGCGACTTTTGTAATTACCAAATTAATGCCGTCTCTGGTGTTCAAGTAGGAATCAGTACCGGCCCCGACAGAACTGTTTGTTTAGGACAAAGTACTCAGCTTAGCGTAAGTGGTGCTGGCGCAGGAACTATTAACTGGGTAGGGCCAAATTTAAACACATCAAGCGGCCAAACAGTAACTGTAACTCCAACATCCATCGGAACTTTTCAGTACATAGTCACAGCGCCAAATATTTCACCTGCATGTGGAGGACCTACCAGTAATGATACCGTAAATATCACTGTTGTAAATGCCCCATCCGTAAATATTAGTGTAGGAGCATGTAACAATGGCGTTACTCAATTGACGGCATCCGGAGCTACAAACTATACTTGGATACCTCCTGTTGACATTAATAATACTAGCGGGTCTGTAGTTAACGTATCTCCATCTACTCCAACAACTTACACTGTAAATGGCACCAACAGCGGTGGCTGTATTGTTTCTGCATCCGTTACAGTTGGACCTGGAAGCGAAGCCAGTATCAACGCTGCAAACTTCTGTTTAGGCCAGTCTGCAACAAATCTAACAGTGACAGGTACACAGGGTGGAAGCTGGTCTGGACCTGGCATTACCAACCCAAGTTTAGGTACCTTTAATCCATCGACTGCAGGCATTGGTACCCATCAAATTATTTATCAAACCACTGGATCTTGTGCAGCCAGAGACACTGCATTTATTACTGTTACATCGGGAGCTATAGTCAATGCTGTTCCAGCACAGTTTTGTATATCAGCTTCGATACAAAATTTAACAGCATCCGGAACTTCGGGAGGCACTTGGTCTGGACCTGGAATTGTCAATAGCAATATCGGTACTTTTAACCCTGCCATTGCAGGAATAGGTACACATATCGTTACTTATGCTGTAAGCGGGGCTTGTCCGGGAAGCGATACTGCTCTCATAAGAGTACTTGCGAATGATTCTGTAAATATTGTTCCCGTTTCAACGCTTTGTTTGAGCGCTAGTCCAATCAACCTGACTCAAACCGGTACAACTGGTGGCATATGGACTGGAAATGGGATAACAAGCACTTTGAATGGGACTTTCGATCCAGCAGTATCAGGTGTTGGCACTCATTTGGTAATCTACAACAGCCAGGGTCAATGTCCTACATCAGACACCATCAGTATATCTGTTCTTTCCTCCGCAAATGCTACAATCAATCCGCAGGCATTTCTTTGCCAAAATGCTGCTTCCACCAATTTAACTGTGACTGGAACGCAAGGTGGAATATGGTCAGGAGTTGGAATTAGCGACAGCATTTCCGGAATTTTTAATCCAGCCTTATCGGGTCCCGGAAATATCCTTGTAACATATACTATTAGCGGCAGCTGTGGAACATCTGATACAATTGTTATCATTGTTAACAGTCAAGATCTGGCCACGATAACAAGCTCTTCATTTTGCCTTGCAGCGTCAGCAGAAAATCTTTCTGTTACAGGAACACAGGGTGGAAACTGGTCAGGGCCTGGTATTACTGATAGTTCTTTTGGGACATTTAATCCAGCAGTTGCCGGTGTTGGCAACCATCAGATTATTTACAATACAAGTGGTAATTGTCCCATTTCTGATTCAGCAATCATTGTTGTAAGTCAAAATGCCTTTGCAGACATTCAAGAAGATACTTTTTGCAACAATATTCCAACAGTTAATATTATTGTAAATGGAACTGGAGGTGGAATCTGGTCGGGTTCTGGCGTTACATCAAATGGAACCTTTAGCCCTCTAAATCAGGGCGATGGTATTTATACCTTTATTTATTCCATTAGTGGAAATTGTCCAGCAAGCGATACTGCAGAATTTTTGGTTGTACCCATTGATAGTGCCGATATTTTAGAACAAAGTTTTTGTGTTTTGGAAGCCGCTTCTTCACTTATCGTTAACGGTACTCAGGGTGGTATTTGGAGTGGTAATGGCATTATTGACTCTACTGCCGGTATTTTTGATCCTTCTGTTTCAGGTGTTGGTGTGTTTCAGGTTATTTATACAACAATTGGTCAGTGCCCAGTAAGTGATACTGCATTTATCACGGTCACAGCAACAGGAAATGCTGATATTGAGGAAGATTCTTTTTGCACTTACGATATCCCTTTATCTCTTAATGTGTTAGGAAATTCAGGTGGTATCTGGACGGGAACAGGTATTACAGATAGCATAAATGGAATTTTTAATCCAATTATTGCAGGTCCCGGAAGCCACTGGGTTTATTACAGAATTCAAGGGCTTTGTCCCGTTACAGATTCGGCTCTTATGTATGTCGATATAAATCTTAGTCTTAATGCGGTAATTTTACCATCAAATTCAATTGATTCAACTGTAAATTGGGGCGACCAAATCAATTTGAGCGGTGGAAATGATCAATCGTCTCAAGGAGTAGTTTATACCTGGTCATATCAAGGAGTTGGCATAGTTAATATTTCTAATGTTAATGCGCATGATATTACAATCATCAGCGAAGACGACGGACAATATGTTTTCTACCTTAGTGCTGTATCAACTTTTGGATGTTTAGCGACAGATTCTGTTAGATTAAATGTTGAAGCCTTAGATTCGGATCCTAAAATACCAACAGCCTTCTCTCCTAATGCGGATGGTTTGAACGATTTATTCCAGGTA
>JBILRK010000197.1:0-5063 GCA_044372705.1 Saprospira sp.
TCTTATGGCACTGCATACAGTCAGAAAACTTATTATCTGGCATCCGCTGCAGAGAAAGTTTATCTTCATCCAATGGGCGGACTCGATTTTATGGGTTTCTCTGGCCAAATCATGTACTACAAAGGGCTAATGGATAAAGCAGGTGTTAAGGCGCAAATTTACTATGCCGGCAGATTCAAAAGTGCTACCGAACCATTTCGACGTAGCGACATGAGCCCCGAAAATCGCAAACAGGTAAGTGAATACATTGGTGGTGCTTACAAACAATATCTGGAGGTTATTTCCAAAAGCAGAAAAATCTCTGCAGATTCACTCTATTCTATTGCAGATAAAGCGCTTATCAGAAATGCCAAAGATGCCCAAACTTATGGCCTGGTAGATGGCTTACGTTACAAGGATGAAATTATAGACGATTTGCGCAAGCGAGTTGGTATTTCATCTGATAAAAAGAAAGATTTAGAAGTAGTTGGTCTCGAAAAATATTACGAAATCAATAAAGATAAAATCAATAAAAGCAAGGCAAAGGCAAAGGCTAGCAAAATTGCTGTAGTTTATGCCGAGGGGAGCATTGTTGATGGTGAAGGTGACAAAGGTTCGATTGGAGGAGATAACTATGCAAGAATTATTCGTGAACTTCGCAACGATGATGATATCAAAGCAATAGTTCTTCGTGTTAATTCAGGCGGTGGCTCTGCATTGGCATCTGAAATCATCTGGCGTGAAATTGAAAAGGCAAAAGAAAAGGGCATCAAAGTCGTAACCTCGATGGGCGATGTAGCCGCTTCAGGTGGTTATTATATCGCTGCCAATTCTAATAAAATATTTGCAGAATCGAATACCATTACCGGTTCAATCGGAGTGTTTGGTATGATTCCAAATACCCGTGAACTTTTTGAAAAACACATGGGTCTGACAATGGATACTGTAAAAACCGGTCGTTTCTCAACCATGAGCAGTGATGGCGGTATGTTTTACGCATTCAACGAAGAGGAAGGCAAAATGATCACTGAATCGATTGAAGAAATTTATGACATTTTCAAAACCCGCGTTACAGACGGGCGCAGCAAAGCTGGCGTTTCAATTATGAATCGCTCTCATGTCGATACGATTGCCGAAGGCAGAGTTTGGCTTGGAAATATTGCAAAAGAAATTGGTCTGGTGGACGAATTGGGCGGATTGGACGATGCCTTAAAATCTGCAGCAAAACTCGCTAACCTTAGTGATTACAAAATTTCATACTATCCAAAAGTGAAGAGTTTTGAAGAGAGCCTATTCAGCTTTGGAGAAGAAGATGACAAAAAAACAATGATCAGTCCCGAGATGATTCAGGATGCGCTTAGCAGTTCTATCCTTGGGGAAGATTTTGCCCATCTGCTCAAAACAATTCGCGAAATTAAAAACACCAAAGGTGCTCAGGCAAGAATGCCATATGAGGTGATTGTAAGATGAAAGAATGAAAGGGTAATGATAACAAAAATAGGTTCAGAAATTTATCTGAACCTATTTTTGTTATTTGAAAATCTTGTGGGCATTCTCTGAAGTAATTTTTGCAAGCTGCTCCAAACTTATACCTTTTATTTCGGCTAATTTTTCAGCTACAAATCGCAGGTAGCCCGATTCATTTCTTTTTCCTCGATGTGGCACAGGTGTAAGATAGGGCGCATCGGTTTCAAGTACCAGCCATTCGAGGGGAATGTCTTTCACCATCTCGTCCAAACCAGATTTTTTGTAGGTCAACACGCCTCCTATTCCCATCCAAAAACCAAGTTCAATTATTTGCTTTGCCTGTTCCAATGTACCACCGAAACAGTGAAAAATGCCTCGAAGTTTTTCATCTTTTTTTTCTTCTCTGACAATTTGAATTAAGTCGTCTAATGATTCCCGGGCATGAATGATGATTGGTATATCCAAATCTATAGCCCAACGACATTGAATACGGAAGGCATCTTTCTGTTCTTCTATAAACTCTTTACTCCAGTAATAATCGAGACCAATCTCCCCTACTGCGACAAATTTTCGGGCAAAAAGATGTCGTTCAATTTCGGCCAAAACAGTTTTATAATCGCCTTCTACGGAACAGGGATGCAAGCCCATCATGGCAAAACATTGCTTGGGGTATTTTGCTTCAAGTTCCAGCATTCTGGGAATAGATTCCAAATCAACATTTGGCAAATAAAATTTTTCAACTCCCTGCGAGATTGCTCTGGCAATCATTGCATCGCGGTCAAAATCGAATTCTTTGGCGTATATATGGGTATGGGTATCTACTAACATTTTTAAAATTAAGAGACTTTAAGGCTGTTGCGTACTAATTTCTGATTTCCGATTTAAAACCGGAAGCAATATGTAAGCGAGCAAACCGAATAAAACATTACAAACCAGATTGACTGTAAAGAAAATAATGTTTGAAAATGCGAATGCATCTGCTTTACCTACACCATATATTACAAGTGCAGCCGTAACTGCAAGCTGATAGGTTCCCATTCCGCCAGGAGATGGCACTAATACTCCAAAAGACCCAAATACGAAACAAAGCAAGGCAGCCATAAAACCTAAATGCGCGGTTGCTTCAAATGCAAAAAAGCAGAAAAAGGTCATGAGAAAATACATGAACCAAATTACAAAAGTATGAAAGATAAACTGCAACAAATCCCCCCGACGCAAGGAGAAAACCGTTTTTATGCCTTCCCAAAAGTTGAAAACCATTGACTCAACTTTTTTATAAATGGCCAGTTTTCTTAATCTTTCACGTAGTAGATAAATCATTAAAAGGCCAAATAATCCCATAACAAAAAGGCCAAGCAATATCCAAATTATGGGTAAAGAACTAGCTGAGGCTGTTTCGGGTATTGGGAGATTACATTTTGGCGGTTCAGCCGATTTACCACTTAAAAAATTATAAATATTCTGGAATTGAAGTAACAATGAAATGCCTACAACTAGCAGCAGCATTAGCATATCCATAATTCGGTCAGTCACAACCGTACCAATAGTTTTGTCCAATGGCAATTTTTCATACTGCGCCATTGTAGCTGGGCGTACAAACTCACCAGCCCTTGGCAAAGCCAAATTTACCAGATAGCCGATCATAATTGTCAGGAAAGAATTATACCATTTTGGCTTGTATTTCCCACCTCCATCAAGTTGTCTGATCAGTAGATTCCACCGAAGGGCACGACTTAAGTTGCTGACCATAAAAGCCAGACAGACCAATCCGAGCCATAAATAGTTTGTCGAGGCAAAATCCTTGAATAGCTTATTTATCAAGGAGGTTTCGGTGCACTTCCCTTCACAGTCATACTGCGTTTTAAAGGCACATTCTTTCTGAAAAGCTGCTTCCTGATTTAGATACACAAAATATAAAATGCCAATTCCTACCCCTAAAAAGAGCAGGAATTTGAACAAGGATATTAATGTATTTTTGGTTTTGTTTTCGGACACTTAACGTTCAATTTAGGGATTCAGTATCCTATTTTTTTCATCAACCAGTATAGTTACAGGTTTGAAATGCTTGGCTTCCTCATAATCCAAATAGGCATAGGAAATAATGATACAAATATCGCCAAGCTGTACTTTTCGGGCAGCTGCACCATTCAGACAAATAACGCCTGAATTGCGTTCCCCTCTAATTACATAGGTTTCGAAACGTTCACCGTTATTGTTATTCACAATCTGTACTCTTTCGCCTTCCAGCAGATTTCCTGCCTCCATCAGTGCCTCATCTATTGTAATACTGCCCATATAGTTAAGGTCGGCCTGTGTAACCGTTACCCTGTGCAGCTTTGATTTGAACATATGTACCAGCATATAATATTGTCTGTTTTTTATAAAATATTGGGGCAAAGATAATAAAAGAACTAAAACCTATTGTATTTCCTGCAAATTACAATCTTAGCCCTAATCATTCACACTGCGGTGAATTTAAAATAAATCGAATTGGGCTTTTATAATTTTACAAAAATGCCTGCTCTACTTTTGAACCGGTATAATGAGGCACCCAACCACTTTGATCAATAAAAATTCTAATCGTTTTAACAAAGGGATTATGCTCACCTGCATCGAACCAATGCTTAGTATTAGCTGGAACAGATATAAGATCGCCTGCCTGTAAAAGCACATTAAAAACGGGGGTTTTTCCATCCTCAAGATTAAACCAAAAATGTCCCTGACCATCGACAAAAAAGCGTACCTCATCTTCGGTATGCGTGTGTTCGCTTAGGAATTTAGCACGAACAGCTTCGTAATTAGGTGTTTGTGCATTAATGTTGATCACATCGGCTACCAGATAGCCATTGCTTGACATATAAGGCATCAAAACATGCTCATAAGCCTTCAAAATTGTTTCCTGATCTGCATCTTCTGAGAATTCAACAGCTGCTTCCCACTGATCGAAGTAAACACCACGTTCATTTAGGAAGGTTCTGATTTCATTTGCATCGGAGATGCTATGGTTTTGCGATGGAATTGATAAGATAGCCATATATACAATTTGAGAATTAGGTAATTTGAAAATTTAAAAATTGTTCTTGATATACTATTAACTACATTGATTCATTTCAAGAAGATCTATTCAATTAGTGAATTTGATAACCGAACGGAGTGCGCTCCGCACAGCAAATTTGAAAACATAATAATCTAATTATATGTTGGTGTGTTTATTATAATTTCAGATTTCTAATTTAAAACTTCAGATTTCTAATTTAAATCACTTCCAAAAGCGTCCTAAACGCCACAAATTTATCCTTGTATCTTTCACCATGTGCTTTTTGCAGATAAGGCGCATGCAATCCCATGTACTTTTGCATAGTTGCCATGTCGGCACAAGTATATTGAAATGCATAGGAAATGCCATCGCTTTCATCCTGCAGCAATACTTTGGCAATTCGGTTATCGAGAAAAAGGCCGGTAGCCATTACCTCGGGTAAGTGCACCTCCTGCATCCATTGCAGCCACTCATCGTGGACATCGAGGTCAATTTTTACGGTTACGTTGTAGAGTATCATAATTTTTGTATCAAGTATCAAGTATCAAGTATCAAGTATTAAATAATTTGTTAGGTAAAA
>JBILRK010000198.1:0-5046 GCA_044372705.1 Saprospira sp.
AGTTGCATTTTTGCCAATGCAAAATATATCTGGTCCTTGTACTCTTCATTTTTTCCGTCACGCAGCATTCGTTTCAGCAATGTCTCGGGATCAAACTTACTATTCTCCGCTGCTGCTGCATTGATAGCCATATTCAGGCGGGCATTAAATTCCATTTCATATTCAGGATTGGCTTTGGGAACTTTTCTGAAATTTTCCATAGCCAACTGATTGTTGCCCTGTTTTTGGTACAACTGTCCGAGTACATAGATAAATCGGGTTTTCTTTTTCTTGCGCCGAATCATAGAAATGCCTTCTTCGAGCGGTTCGATTGCCTTATCGAATTCTTTTTGACGAATATGACTATATGCTAAAACTGTTAATGCTTGAGCCTTAATTCTTTTTGGCACATCCGATTTTTCGGTCAATAGCCTTAGGTAACGGCCTGCATCGTCATAATTGTCTAATTCAATGTATGATTTTGCCATCCAAAGCATGGCATCATAGCGCACAGGGCGATGTTTCAGAAAATATTTCGGTGGTTTAGGACCCTCTTCCTCTTCTGTAACAGCTTCTGGTTTTTTTATATCGGCTGTTTTAGTCTCTTTTTCAGTTGTTTGTTTAGTTGTTTGTTTAGTTTTTGAGCTATTTGGCTTTTTCTTTTTATTAGATTTTTTCTTCTTTTTCTTTTTAGTATTTTTCTTGTTACTTTTTTTCTTATCCTTTGAATTTTTAGCCTGCTGTGCTTTGTTGTAAGCTTTCAACTCATCGGGCGACATCTCGCTCAAGGCTTTATTCGTATGATATTTTTCGGTAATGTATTTGAAAGTTGCAGCTGATTTTTCGAATTCCTTTTTCAGGAATTCTACTCTTCCAACAATAAAATAACTATCGTCTGCCCAATTACTCGGGCGATGCAACTCAATGTTTATAGCGCACTTTTTAATGGCATTATCGAGCGGAGAACCTGCAGCTGCTGCATTTGGCTGCCCGCCTGTACTATTATTTTTCAGTGGTCCTGATTTGGGGTCTGTAGGAGGATCGGCCGATTGATTTTTGTTGGCCTGAGCAGCTGCTACTGTAGGTTTCTCACCTGCAGCATATGGAAACATATGCAATATTTCATTGTAATTATCACGGTGCATTTGGGTCTGCGTCTCAAAACCCTTTTGCAGGAGAAGATCGGCATTGTAATAAGCATTATATTGCCCTGTTACATTGTGGTAAAATTTACCCAATTTGGTTGTCTCTCCTTTTTTGGTGGTGCAGGCTACCGAAAAGAGCGTAATTGATACGGCAAAAAATAAAAATAATCTATTGCTCATGTTTAATGTCAGTCACTAAAAATTTAATGCCTAGAATATAGTCGAAAAAAATTAGGCAAAAGGAGTTATAAATGTACCACTTTTATTGGTTAAAGTCTTATTAATAACGTCGAAAAACCAAATATTGGATAAAAGCGAATGCAAAAATACGCGCTTTGTTTATTATTTTTGCAGTAATGCCTGATAAAAATATTTGAAAATGAGGCTGTACCAGTTAATTTTATTTTGATTTGTATAGTGATAAAATAAGATCAAATGCCTGAAAAACAGGAATCGAACAAGACAAGCAAGAAAAAAAAGAGTCTTCCATGGTTTAGGGGGCATCACAGACTTGTTGTAATCAATGACCAGACTTTTCAGGAAGAAAGATCTTGGAAACTAAGTTTAAGAAGCTTAATTCTAGTGACTTTTGCCCTGTTTTTTGGTATTTCTTTACTTACACTTCTCATTTTAAAATTTACTCCAATGAAGCGGATAGTTTCCTCTAATCCTGGAATCAGCGATAAGGAACTTCGCAAGGAAATGGAAAAACTTTATCGCGATTTAGATTCTCTTGACAGAGAATTGAAAGGGAATATTACATACATTGAAAGTCTAAAAAAACTTAGCAGCGAATCTTTTGAGTATGAAAAAGATATTAAAAAACCCGAAGCCCCTGCCAAAACAGCAACAAGCAGTACATTCGCAGATATTCCAAAAAAATCGGAGGAAAAAAATCAATTATCTGTAAGCGATCAGAATGTTATTAGTCAAGGGAACCTTATACAAGGCGATTTTTTTGATCAAAATTCAAAAATTGATAAAAGCAGTTTCGGCAGCCCTGTCAGAGGTGTTGTTTCAGACCGTTTTGCTCCATCGCGCGGACATTATGGCACCGATGTTGTTGCCCCAAAAGGAACGGTCATCAAAGCCACCAAAAGTGGGACAATTATTATGTCATCCTGGTCGAGCGACACGGGACATATGATTGGCATTCAACATCAGGGCAACCTCATAAGCTGGTACAAACACAACTCTGCCAATTTAATAAAATTAGGCGACCGAGTAGCTGCAGGTGAGGCAATCGCAATTATTGGCAACAGCGGCGAAATGAGCAATGGCCCTCATCTTCATTTCGAACTTTGGTACAATGGGCAGGCAGTTGATGCCGAAAAATACATCAATTTTTAAACAGCTACCCTCGCCATGAATGATAAGATAAATTATGCCTTTTTTGTAGATTTATTTAAAGATACTGTCGGCTATGAAAGCGGGATGTTAAAAACATTGAAAGATCTTCCTCAAAAACCCGACAAAATACTACAGAGCCTAAATGCAGGTGAAAATACCTACGTAAAACCAACCAAGTTTTTTCTTAATTGCAGCGGATATTTTATTCTGGTCAACAGTTTCTTTATCAACTGGGAGGAAGTTGGAAAAAGGCATGATGATGACTTCACGGCAATGTTTGGAGCTGGAGGAGAAACAAATTTTGCCTTTTTGCTCGATATGCTTTTTTCAAAAGCCTTTATTCCATTTACCTTAATTGTAATATTACTTCAGCTCTTTTTGGTGATTATATTTTCAAAAAAACTGCAAATTTCAGCAAAAGATCATGTCGCTATTGTCTTTTACAGAGCATCGCTTGGAACATTTTTTACCTTTATAAGCGGGCTAACGCTGGCTTTTTTGCCCTTTATTTATGGCTTTCCAATTTGCATATTATTTGCCTTAATTATGATGTTTGAACCTAAAAAATATTCGTTCATTAAATTAGCAGATGCCTACCTACCCGAGTATGGGGATGACCTGAGAAAGGTTTACAAAAAATCAGCTTATTTGTTAGGGTTAATTGTGGCAGGTTTTGTTTTATTTTACGTACTTGTCTTTGAAAAACATTTTATGTTTTAAATATTAAAACTAAGCTAGCCTCTTAAAATCAGAATTGGATTTTGGTTTAATAAAACAGCACTTTTTAGCATTATTAAAAAATAAATGACCACTGCCGACTACCAAATCCTGCTTCATCGGAGTAGCCTGTTCTTAGCCGCAGGCAGGAACGGGATTTGAGCCACATAGTGGTGACCTCTTTAAAATTGAAACACGAATTTGGACTTTGTCCAACACAAATCGGACAGATGCACACAGATTTTCATGCTAGTGCGTCAATACCGATTTCAAACAAATTAACTACCTTAAGACGGATATTTACGGATTGACGAAACTTTCGCGGATTTCAACCCGGGACCGATTCCAGCTCCATCGGAACGGCCTGTTCTTAGCCGCAGGCAGGAACAGGAATTGAGCCATAGTGGGCTGTCATGTTTTATAAACCAAAAAAACTTGTGGTGATTAGCTTAACTTAGTGGCCTTGTCATTATTTTACTGCTCAAGAAATTTGCTCTACCCAATTTTCAATCTGGATATCGGGAGAATTATTGCAAATAATTGCAGGGGTTGCTTTTCTTTTTTATTCTTTAGAATCATCATCAGACGATTCAATTTCTGTTTCAATTTGATCAATCATTTGTCGAATGAAATTGTCAGAGATATTTTCATAATCTGATTTATCATAGATAGAAATAAGATATACAACTTGTTCGTTTTCTTCAGTTTTCTCAATATGAAAGTATGTGATGACACGGGCACTACCACTTTTTCCTTTTCCTTTACTTTTAATTGAAAGGCGAATTTTGTAAACATTTTCACTAATCAAAGTACCTTGTAAGGGGTCTTTCTCCAGACTTTCAACTAATTCATTTAGTTCTTTCTTCAGAGAATGGTACTTTTTCTTTAGCTTTTTGGCTTCACGCTGAAAATTAGGCGTTACAACAACTTTAGAGCTCATCTAAAAAATCTTTTGCGCTTTTTGCTTTTTCTTTTCCTGATACAATTTCTTTAACTTCTAAAAAGCCTTGTTTCAGACTTTCTTTTAGTGAGCCATATTCCAAGAGCGCCTTAATTTGCGTTTCAATTCGTTCCCATTCATCAATCGGGATCATTACTGCCTTTCGGATTCCCTCGGGGTCGGTAACGTACTGTATTTTAACCTTGTTCATAATTTCAGATATTTAAGCTTATCAAAGTTACAAAAAATTGGGTTAAAATGTTCCATTAATTTAAAATTTATGCACTGTCGGTAGTTAGTCCTTATGATGATATTGTTGAAATGCGCATTATCCAAAAACCTTTCGCATTTACCCTAAGCTAAAGCATAGAGCTCCTTTGCTGTTGTTTTTTCTGAGGCTGAAGCCTTTTGAAAAAATCCGTTGGCTTTAGCCTAGGATTTTAGGCAGCAGAGGAGCCTTGGTTCTAACCCAGGACTTGCCATAGTTTCAGTGGAGCGGCCTGTTCTTAGCCGCAGGCAGGAACGGGATTTGAGCCACAGCGTGGTGACCTAAATTAAATGTTTTTTACCATGCCCGAAGCTAAAGCATCGGTCTCCTTCGGTATTGTGCTTACAGAAGGTTAAAACCTTCTTTCGCAAAAATCTGATGCTTTTAAGCTCAGGTTTTTCATCACCAACGGATACCTGGGTTTCAACCCAGAACTAATGCTCAGATTTTCATCACAATAAGATACCTAGGCTTCAACCTAGTACCAATAATCATTTTTCCCGATGCTGGGGGTGATTTGACTCGCTTCAGAAATATGGAACCGCCAGAAACATTTTACATAAACAAGTTTTCCCTATCTTTGCATAAGCTTAGATGCCCGAACGCAAAAAGCTTATAATCTGATCCCGATAGTTATCGAGACTGAT
>JBILRK010000199.1:0-5013 GCA_044372705.1 Saprospira sp.
GCCTTTTTCGTCAATTTTAGTTTCATCGCAAATGATGCAAATATCGGGTTGAACAACTGAAAAAACTTTTTCATCCACCTTAAATTTTGAAAGTCGCACATCAATAGGCGCAGAAAAAATTTGACAAGGTTTGCCTTTTAGATGAGACCATATAATACCAAATAAATTACCGGAGAGTATCTGATGTCTTGAACTTGGAGCCGGCGCCATTTTAAAAATCTTTCCATTTATGAGCTCCACCATTCCATCAAATGTCCATTTAAGATAATCTGCATAGCTGTAAATACCAGCAAAATCTGGTTCTTCAAGCTTTGAGGATTCTATTTCTCCTTTGTAATCTTTTAGTTTTTTCATGATTTTTTTAAGTTGAAAATGGAAAAACTTCATTCAAATCTATGTCTAAGCCGATTGTTTCGACCCTAACAATTCTTTGACGATGATAAATGCCTCTTAGTTGAAATTTGTTTTCTTTTAGATCAAATACAGATACTGTCTGATCGTTGGGCTGAACAATCCAATATTCTCTAACGCCATTTTCCTCATAAAGGGCATACTTGAGCTCTAAATCGCGCTGAGCTGTTGATGGAGAAAGAATTTCAACAATCATATCTGGAGCTCCATTACAGCCCTTTTCATCAATTTTAGTTGAATCGCAAATGATGCAAATATCGGGTTGAACAACTGAATCGACCTGTTTTTTATTGACAATCTTCGAAAGTCTGACATCAAATGGAGCTATAAAAACAACACAGGGCCTCGATTTAAGAAAATGTTTTAGTTCATAAAGAATATTCGCTGCAACTATTTGATGATTCGTTGATGGAGCCGGCGCCATCTTAAAAATCTTTCCATTTATGAGCTCCACCATTCCATCAAATGTCCATTTCAGATAATCTGCATAGCTGTAAACACCGGCAAAATCTGGTTCTTCAAGCTTTGAGGTTTCTATTTGATCCTGATAATTTTTCATAGAGATTTGTAAATATTATGATTATTTTAATTTCAATTCGCTGTTTTAAAAAAAATATTTTTGTAGTTAAAGCTCTAAGGATTCAAATAATTCAAAAAGTACTGCTTGAACCTATTGCCCAAGCTTTTTATCTCCATCAGCCCCTCTCAGTCAAAAAGCGAATATAAGACATTTCAATATTAATTTCAAGTGTTTTTTAAAGTTAACCCATATTTTAATCACAAAAAAAGAGGCCATCTAAATTTAGACAGCCTCTCTTCGCTTTGATTAACAAAGAAACTATTTTAAAGCATTCTTGGCCTCTGAAATAAATTCTTTGGCATTTGTAATTGCCCCATCAATTCTGAATATTTGTTTTCCATCCTTATCCAAAAACAAAAAAGTAGGAAAAGATTCTACCTTGTATTTCTTTGCAAATTCCTCGGCAGCCTCTTCATTGTCATAAAGTTTTGCATTCAAAAAATTGCTATTAAAAAAATCTCCAACCTCTTTTTTGGGAAACACTTTTTTTTCCATTAACTTACACCAATAACACCATGTTGCCGTCATCTCAATCATGATAATTTTGTTTTCCTTAGCTGAAACTTCACTAAGTTGAGCCCAGTCAAACTTTTCAAATTTTATTTGAGCCCATGATAGGTTTACATAGATTATCAAAATCAATACAAGTAGGATGATTTTCTTCATGATTTTATCTTTTGGAAGTTTTAAACTACGAAATGCTTACAATGTGACAAAAAAAAACATCCCATAAAAAATGAGATGTTTTGTCTTGGTTGCAGAGGCAGGACTCGAACCTACGACCTTCGGGTTATGAGCCCGACGAGCTACCGCTGCTCCACTCTGCGATATTGTGGACTGCAAATGTACGATGAGTATTTTGTTTTCGCAAGCTTTTTGAAATTTATTTTCAAAAAAACATCCCAAATAACATTATTAGAAATATAGAAATGCTATATTCAATGCTAATTTTCTTATTATTTTTTGTTTCTTAGCTTTACAAAGGTCTTATCTGTAATTATTTGGACCAATTTTTGATAAATAATTAGATATTCAATCATTAATTATTTTCTATTTATGAACTATTTGAATTTAACTTTTTTAACCTTGTTTATCCTGTTTCAAATTTCAAGCATCACAAAAGCACAAGAATGTATTGTAAATGACAGACCAATTGAAATAAGTTGTAAAGATGCCGCTATAAAAAGCTATAAAAACATTACAGCCATAGCTACAATTGGTGATTATAGCCAAGGTCTTGACAAAAAAAGAGAAATAATCAATATTACAATTGCTGACTTCGATGCAACAGTTGGAACCTATGGTCTAAATAGAGATAGCAGCAAATTCCTTCTCAATATCGACATTACAGGACCTGCGGGCCCATGGGGAACAAAAGCCCCCGTCATCAAGACAGGTAAAATAACTGAATATAGATCGCAAGATCCAAGCCTAATGACTATTGATATAAGATTCTCAAGAATTTTTGACAATGTTCCCATTTTTAGTAACAGAACAAAGGCAATTGGCGAAGCAGAAATATTAGAAATTACCGATAACAGCGTATGCGTAAGAATAGATTTTACAAATCCGGAGAACGGCAATAAAATAAAATTTACAAATACTTTTCCACTGCGTAAAATAAGGTAATCACACATGAATAACTTATTGTGATACTGTCTTATTATCCTCAATAGTCCAAAAATAGGCTGATATCGCCCGAAAGACGAGACTAAATATATGAAGACTAGAAAAATGTATAGAGTCTAAGGTCTAGTTTTCTGTATTCTGTAAAAAGCTGATGTCTGACTTCTGATAATCTGAACTCTAATGATGCTGCTGATAAAACTCTTGAATCCTAGGGTCTACCATCACATCTCTTGGTTTTAAGGGATTAACAAGTACCACACCCTCAAGTGTTCGACAACGGCTCAGAGCTACATAGGTCTGTCCACTTTCAAATGCACCGCCTCTCATGTCAATGATTACACGATCGAAGGTTTTACCCTGACTTTTATGTATTGTCATAGCCCAAGCCAATTTCAGTGGAAACTGTTTATAGGTGCCCACCACTTTGGCATCGATATTACCCTCGCCTAATTGATATTTAACCACCTCCCATTGAAAACGCTGCACGTCAATTGTTTGCAGATTTTCATCGGGTCCCATAATCTGAACCCTAATTTCTTCATTGTCCAAATAACATATTTTACCAATTGTCCCATTAGCGAACCTGCGCAAAGGGTCATTTTTTAAAAACATTACCTGCGCACCAAGTTTTAATTTTAAAGGAGACTCAACAGGCTCGGCGTTTACTTCACCACTTAGCTCAGGCAGGTAACTAAACTCCTCTCCTTTCAGGGCAGCCAATCTATTTTTATTAATGTCATTCACTGCTGCATTTCGCGCAGAAAGAATGATGTAAAAGTCAGAATCAGTCGGAAAATCGGGAATATGCCTTTCGTTCAATTCCATAAACTCATCATAATCGATACTACCGGTTCTAACAGCATCCAGAAGCCTTATAAAATATGGGTCAGACTGCCTGTACACCTCTCTGAGTTCAATCATCGTTATTGGATAAAATTCAAAAGCTTTGGCAGAAAAAAAATAGGGACTTTCGTATTGTTGCCCCAACATAAACTGCTCTTCCTGAGTAGCAACAACAGGAGGTAGCTGAAAAAGATCACCAAAAAAAATCATTTTCGCTCCACCAAAGGACTTGTATTTATCTTTACCATTTACCCGCATAAAAAAGTCGATTGTATCCATCAGATCGGCCCTTACCATTGATATTTCATCTATGATTATTACATCTACAGCTTTGTACATTTTTTGATTGGTTCTAGGTTTTATCTCCTCCTTAGAAATTGGTCTTGGAGGTAGGCCAAAAAAAGAATGAATGGTTTGTCCCCCAATATTCAGGGCTGCTATACCAGTAGGTGCCAAAACGACTGTTTTAAGCTTGGTATGACTGACAAAATATTTTAAAAGCGTAGACTTTCCAGTACCCGCCTTTCCAGTTATAAAAAGACAGTCCTCTCCCTTTTCCATCTCTTCGAGAACAGCCAAAAAATCTGAATTTAGATCAATATTTTCCATAAAAACTTCGATTTTAGGTAAAACTAACAAAATATTGGACTTTTACTTGCAATTACTGAGCTTAACCCATAAATTTGATGTTTTAAAGATTATGTCTGACTTTTTGTCACAATTAAAATAAACGGTATAGTTATTACTACAGTTTTAATTCAATATTAGCTTATCATAAAAAAATTGTGATTTTAATAAATCTATCTTCACCATGTTGAACAAAAATGAATTTCAAAAATATGCTGTAAAGCATTTAGGAATGAGTAGTATGCATCTTGAAAAATATGCAGAAGCCTCTACCAAAAATTTCATGCCCAATATTCCACAAATCGGCAATTTTACGCCATACGTAATCGAAGAACGCCAGCTGAATGTAGCATCTATGGACGTTTTTTCGCGTCTTATGATGGACCGTATCATCTTTTTAGGTGTGGGCATAAATGACTATGTGGCAAATGTGGTTCAAGCTCAATTACTGTTTTTGGAATCTGTAGATCCCAAACGCGATGTTCAAATTTTTGTTAATAGCCCCGGTGGTTCTGTGATTGCAGGCATGGGCATTTACGACACCATGCAGTACATTAGTCCCGATGTTGCAACAATCTGTACCGGACTTGCTGCCTCTATGGGTGCTGTTCTTTTAGCTGCTGGCCAAAAAGGCAAACGTACCTGTCTTCCACATGGCCGTGTCATGATACATCAGCCACTTGGCGGAATGCAAGGTCAGGTTACTGACATGGAAATCTCTTACAAACTCATCAAAGCCTTACAGAAAGAGCTTTACGATATTTTGTCTAAACACACTGGTCAATCTTACGAAACAATTGAAAAAGATTGTGACCGCGACAATTGGATGATTGCCGAAGATGCCAAAGCATACGGTTTGGTTGATGAGGTATTGGCACGCAAATCTCCCAGGAAAGAATAATTCAGCATTTGATGATTCGGTG
>JBILRK010000200.1:0-4990 GCA_044372705.1 Saprospira sp.
ATGCTTATTTTTAATCAGGATGGTAAATTGGTAAAAAGGATTGTGGGTTATAAAAGTGCCAAGGACTTAATGGCAGCTTTCAGCGAAGTATTACCCAAAAAAGATATTAAAACTGAAACAGTGAAACCTGTTGAACAGAAACTTACTAGTCCGCAGCCAATAGTAGATGATGAAAAACCTGCTCTAAAGCCTGTAACAACAAATGCTGGTTTGACAAATAAAACGCCTAGTTCTGTAGGACTTTATGAGCTGAATGTGAAACGTTTTGCATCCAATGGGTTTTCAATACAAATTGGTGTGTACAATAGCTATGATTTTATGCTGGAACAGGCAGAAAAATTAAGTGATAAATTTCCAAGTCAAAAAATACTGATGCATGTGGATGATATTGGCGGTCAACGTACTTTCAAGCTACTAATTGGCAATTTTTATGACAAAATTCAGGCATCTGAATTCAAAGAAAGTCTTAGAAAATCAGGTTTCGACGGAATTCTAAAAGATTTATCCGTTTTGAGATAAAAGAAGTTTGTGCATGTAATGTAGAACCCGGCGCCTGAAAAGGACCGGGTTTTAATATTATATCAGGTTTTAGGCTATTTATTGTTTTTTGTAACTGATATGCTTCGTTGGGGTAAAATTCAAAAAAGGATTAATATCATTTTCAATATTAATTTTTAATTGCTGACAGCTTTTTACTTTATCTGCCAAAAAAAATGTAATATCTTGTGAAGTTAAACAAGAAAACACTTAGATTAATTTATGAATTTGTGCATCGACATAGGTAATACCCGTACAAAAGTTGCAGTTTTTGATGCTGAAGGAAGCCTGATAAAGTTAATTATCAGAGATGACTATACTTCTGGAAAGCTTGATAAAGTCTTGAAAAAATACGAGATAGAACATGTAATTGTGTCATCGGTGAAAAAGAGACAGGGGAAATATAAACGCTTAGTTGGCAACAAGGTGAAAACTTTTGTAGAGTTGAGTCACGAAACCCCAATTCCTGTAACAAATCTTTATCATACACCCGAGACCTTGGGTAAAGATCGTTTGGCAGGTGTAGTAGGTGCCCATTTTCTTTTTCCTGGAAATGATGTTTTGGTGGTGGATGCCGGCACTTGTATAACCTATGACATCATAGATTCAGAGGGAAATTATTATGGCGGCAGTATATTGCCAGGTATCGAAATGCGATTCAAAGCATTGAATACTTTTACGGCCAGATTGCCACTTGTTCATCGCGATTTACTCGAATCGCATATTGGTGATACAACTTTAACAAGTATACAAACCGGAATACAGTTTGGAGTCGTTTATGAAATGAAGGGCTTTATTTCTAAATATCGTGAAAATTATCCCGATATTCGCGTTCTTGTTACAGGAGGGGATGCAAGTTTTTTTGAAAGTCAGATGGAAAATCAGATATTTGCAGTTCCGGAACTGGTACTTATGGGTTTGAACCAAATTTTAAATTACAATGTCAACATCAGCAAAGCTTTATAAAATCAAAGAATTTATTTTCAGTAAAAACCTTTTTCTGATAGTTTTTTCAGTAATCACAAGCATTGCAGCCGATGCCCAAAATTACACCCGTAGGAATTCTCCCTATTCCCGATATGGCATAGGCGATGTTTTTAGCAGTCAATTCACACAGCAGTTGAGTACAGGAGGTGCATTTAGTGCAACCTATAATTCTGCTTGGGATGCAGGCATTATAAATCCTGCAGCATTGGGACATTTGCAGACCACAGCCTTCGAAGCTGGGGTATTCTATAAGCATAGTCGCTTGACCGAAAATTCTACCGGACAGAAAGCTGCAGCAAATGATGGCAATTTATCTTACCTTTCTTTGTCATTTCCTGTAACAAGAAGTTGGGAAATAGAAACCGACACATTAAGGCGAGGAATTCCAATTCAATGGGGGATGGGCCTTAGCCTGTCGCCGCACAGTACAATTGGCTACGATGCCAGAATCACCAGAAATTTAACCGATATTGGTGAGGTAGAATACCGATATGCTGGTGAAGGTACCCGATTTAGGGCTAACTGGGCTAATGGTGTGAGGTATAAAGGCCTTTCAGTTGGTGCTAACCTTGCACTTCTTTTCGGTTCTGTTTCTGAGAGAAATATTATCAACTTTCAGGATAGTGCTTATAGTTTTGCCTACAATGAGCGTGTACTCAATAATAAAAATACACTTGGCCTGCTTTGGGATATTGGCGTTCAGTATGATTTATATCTGAACAAGCAAAAAGATATACCCAATCCATTGGAAGATTTGAGATTAACTTTTGGTGCCTATGGAGGAAGCAGTAGTAATCTGCGCATACTCGACCGTCAGGAAACAATACGTTATGGCAGTTTTTATGGAATTGATACCTTAATTATGAGCGACGATGTACGTAGTACAATGAAGCTGCCGCTCAGTCTGGGAGCTGGTATTGCCATCACAAAAGGTATGAATTGGCGTTTTGGATTGAATTACGAAACACAGTTTTGGAACAATTTCAGCTATCCGGGCATTAATATGGGCAACAGCTATACCCTTTCTGCCGGAGCAGAGTTTACACCTAATTTCAAAGATGTATCCAATTATTTTAATAGAATTCGTTACAGACTGGGGTCATACTATGGAAAAGATCCAAGAATTATTGGTGACGGCACAGAAACTTATCAACTTTTAAAATATGGCATAACTTTTGGCTTAGGTTTAAGGATGAAGCCGCAGAAGTCAACAAATGAGTTTGCAATTCTTGGACAGACACAGATTGGTTTTGAATTTGGTTACCTGGGACATCCCGAACTAATCAATGAATACTTTTTCCAAATCAACCTTGCATTCTCACTCAATGACGGCTCCTGGTTCAGAAGAGCAAAATTCAGATAAAATTTTAAATTTGAAATAGAATATGAAACGCCAATTAAACAACCTCAGATTTTTTCTTGCTGCTGCCTTTTTGGTAATGGGCATGCAAGACATCAGTGCACAATGCGACAGCTGGGAAAAACACCCACAAGGAGCTGAAGAAGCAAAAAAATTGCACGTACTCTACCGTGATAAAATTAAAGATAAAAAGTACGAGGAAGCCTTTCCGCTTTGGGAAGATCTTTTCAAATATGTTCAAATACCACTTCCTGCCAAAAAAACACATTTTCAGGATGGTATAGATATGTATGTTCAATTCGCCAAAGCCGAGAAGGATAAAACCAAGAAAAAGGAATATCTGGATAAAATGAATGCGCTCTATGAGCAAATGGCAAAATGTAATGGCGAGGATGCGACAGATCTTGGTTTTCAAGGCTATTATCTCTATGCAAATGGATATGGCTATCCCGAAGCTTACAAAATTTTCGAAAAGTCATTGGAATTGGGTAAGGAAGCTCCACCTGCAATGATTATGGTGTATATGTCTGCCATTGCAATAAATTTTAATAGAACTAAGGTAGCAGGTTTTGATGATCAATACCTTTTGACCCTTTATGAAAAATTCAAAACAATCTGCGACAAAAATAAAAGTGCCAAAGATGCTGCTAGTTATGCCAAATATTGGTTAGAAGTTGAAAAGCAATATTCTCAGGTGCCAAATATTTTCGGTTGTGAATACTGGGTGGCTAAATTACAGCCCGAAGTAAAGAAAAACTGGGAGAATGCCGATAGCCTTAAAATTTATGCTACAAAACTTTCTGAAAAATGTGGTAAGGACAATGAACTCTACAAAGAAGCTAACGGACAGTACCGTACTTTGATTATTGGAGTTGAGAAAGAGCGTCAGGGAGCAATTTTGAAATCTGATACTGCAACAGTTTATACAAAGATTTTGGCATATAGAATTCTTGCAGATTTAGACACCATTAATGAAGCTGAATATAAAAGCAAAGAAACTGCTTTGATGCCTGATTTCGCCACAAGTACCAAGGAATGGGTTGATAATGATACCCGCGGAAAAGACATTTACCGCTATGCTTTCAAATTGTATAAAGAAGGTAATTTTAGTGGAGCACGCAACTATTGCCGTATCACATCAAAGTTTCTTCCAAACTGGGGCGATCCTTATATTCTTGTAGGCACCATGTATGCCAGTAGTGGCCCTCGTTGTAGCGCAAACGGAACTGGTTTCGATGCTCAGATATGTGTTTGGCCTGCAATTGATGAATGGTCAAGAGCAAAAGCAGTAGATCCTTCATCTGCTGAAGAAGCAAACAGATTGATCGGTAAGTATAGTGTGTTTATGCCAACAAAGACAGAGTTAGCACAGCGTGGCATAGCCCCTGGAAGTTCTTTCACGATACCTTGCTGGATTCAGGTGACAACCACTGCAAGAGGAATTTAAATATAATAATTCAACTCATTTAAAATATGGGGGCAGGGTTTTCCCGCCCCCTCTTTTTTTAGCTATGAAATTATTTGCCCTGCTCTCTGTTCTGATATTTTTTTCAGGCGCACTTTCTGCACAAAAGCAATTGATATTTTCTGAGGATTTCAATGATAATAAAAATGTTTGGTTAGAAAATGATAATCCAACGAGATCTGCTTTTATAAAAAATGGTCAATATGAGCTCATGTATAAACAGAACTTAAATAGTTGGAATTTTTGGAATCAAATCAGTTCTTTTTCAAATACAAAGGATTTTAAGATTGAGTGTAAATTTGTGCAAACAGAAGGTGATTTGACAAGACCTTTTTCTTTGATATGGGGGGTAAAGGATTCGTACAATGGCCATGGAATCTCAATAAATAGTCAGGGTCAGTTCAGAATTTACAGTTGGGTTGATTCACAATTTGTTGACGTAAAAACCTGGGCGGCACATCAGGCAATCAAAAAACAGGGTTTGAATAATGTGCTAAGAATAGAGGCGAAGGATAATAAAATCTTCTACTATATTAACGATATAATGGTTTTTACCAGTACAAAACCAAATCTTTTTGGAGCTAAAGTGGGGTTCAATCTGGAGCGTAAAATGAAGGTTAATGTAGATTATTTACGCGTCT
>JBILRK010000201.1:0-4965 GCA_044372705.1 Saprospira sp.
AATATAAGACAGCATACCCGGCACTAGCTTCAAATCCAGGTTAAATCTTCATTAAAAATTACCAAGTTATAACATTTCAATTATGATTTCGTTTTGACATAATTTAGTAAATGAAATTTAATTTATATAAAAAAAACACAGCTGTCGAAACGCTGACCATGCATCATGACATCATTGCCCTCGATATACATATCGACCGGCAAATTATTAAATTTCCAGTCTTGATCTTTTGTTCCGACATATCCTCTTTTTTGACCCCAGCCAATGCAGTACACTACAAGTTGTCTGTCACCAATTCGATATAATCTGGCAGAACAAGGTTTCCAAAGTCTAATGAACTCTAATTTTGAGGCATTTTGAATCGTTCCGTCTTCATTTTGTTCCAAATTGGCAATTTTCTGATATTTTGTTACTAGTATTTCTGGAAAATCAATTTTTTTCGAAGCAGAGGAATCTGGTAGATGACAGTTTAGTATGAGGTTGACGGAGTCTATTTTCAAATTAAACAATGTACAAGTTCGATCATAGGCACATTTTGCGGTTTTATCGAGAATGGCTTCTTCGAAATAAGGAAGTGTTCTGGCATAAGCCAGCGCTTTTTCAAAGTATGGTTCCAGTTTGCTGTTGTACTCAGCATCGGGAACATCAATAAAAGAAAGTTCTTTTAAAAGAGTATAGTTTACAGCGTCGCTGCTGCTTTTTATTTTTAAATTCCCTTTCCATCGTGTTTCTATAGTATTTTTCGACAAGGGATCTGAACTAAATACAAAAGCTCCAGAGGCAGGTGTGTTTACATATCGTTCCAATTCCAATTCAAGGAAAATAATATCGGAACCACTTGCACCCAGTGGAAAAAGCGAATACTGATAAGCATAAGTACATGCAAAAGCGCTTGTGGGGAATTGAATAATAATAAATAAAAAATACACAATAAGGCTATTGTAAAATTTATTCGTCATGTGCTTTCGTCGATTGTAACTTAATTGAATTCCAAAGTTCAAATTTAGCATAAAATATCCTTTTATTTCTGCCTATTTTTGAAAAAAAGGCGATAATTTCACGCTTCAAATATAAAGCCACATTTTAATTATGGGAAAGGAAGTTATATTAGTTACTGGCTCTAATGGTCAAATTGGAACAGTTTTAAGTGAAGCTTTGCGCGAAATATATGGCATTGCAAATGTTATCTGTTCTGACATAAATGTGCCGAGAAATACAATCATCGGCTATTTTGAAAAACTGGATGTTCTGGACGGCAAAAGGCTTAATGAGATTATCCAAAAATACAGGGTTACTCAAATTTATCATCTTGCTGCCCTGCTTTCTGCAACAGGCGAAAAAAATCCTCAGTTAGCTTGGAAAGTGAATATGGATGGTCTTTTCAATATTTTGGAAAGCGCAAGAGAAAATGGCATTACAAAAATCTTTCACCCCAGTTCTATAGCTGTTTTTGGTGGAAATACCCCCAAACAAAATACTGCTCAATCGACCATACTTGAGCCCGAAACTATGTATGGTATCACCAAAAAAGTAGGTGAGGATCTTGGAAATTACTATTTTCACAAATACGGTCTCGACGTACGCGGCATAAGATACCCTGGCCTGATTAGTTATCAGTCGATGCCTGGTGGTGGTACAACCGACTATGCTGTTGACATTTTTCATAAGGCTGTAGCCGGCGAACATTTTGAATGTTTTTTAAAAGAAGGCACCCGACTTCCAATGATGTATATGTCTGATGCCATAAAAGGCACAATAGAACTCATGGAAGCTCCGCAAGAGAAACTTTCTCATCATTATGCCTATAATCTTGGTGCTATGAGTTTTGCACCCGAAGAAATTGCTGCTGAAATTCAAAAACATCTTCCGGAATTTACGATTAGTTATAAACCCGATTTCAGACAGCAAATTGCTGAATCCTGGATTGAAAATATGGACGATAGCTGTGCCCGAAATGACTGGGGCTGGAATCCAAAATATGATTTAAAATCAATGACAGAAGACATGATTTTCAACCTTAATAAATTGCAGAAGAACAAGAATTATGACGAAACTAGGTTTTTGTGACCTTGTAGATGAAAGATGAAAGAATGAAAGATTCGAAGAAGTTCTTCTCGTCCGTAAGACGAGACTACCTTCTGTCTTCTGACTTCTGACTTATAACTTAAAACCTCTAACTTAAAAAAATATGTTTAATAATATCAAAGAAACCTATCAGAAAGAAATACAGGAAATTAAAGATGCCGGACTTTGGAAAAAAGAACGCATTATCACTTCAGCGCAGGGTGCAGAAATTGAAACCCTTGAAGCTGGCGAAGTGTTAAATTTTTGTGCAAATAATTATTTGGGACTGTCATCACATCCCGACGTTATAAAGGCAGCAAAAGAAGCCATTGACACGCATGGTTATGGCATGTCATCCGTACGCTTCATTTGTGGCACACAGGATATACACCGTGAGCTTGAAACAAAACTGGCTGATTTTCTTGGTACAGATGATTCTATTCTTTATGCAGCAGCTTTTGATGCAAACGGAGGTGTATTCGAACCGCTCCTTGGAGAAGCAGATGCCATCATATCCGATGAATTGAACCATGCCTCTATCATTGACGGAATAAGACTTTGCAAGGCAAAGCGCTTCCGTTATACCCACAACAATATGACATCGCTGGAAGAACAGCTAAAGGCTGCCGAAGGCTGTCCCCGTAAACTCATTGTTACAGATGGTTCTTTCTCAATGGATGGAACAATTGCACAATTGGATAAAATCTGTGACCTTGCCGATAAATATGGCGCAATGGTTATGACAGATGAATGTCACTCGAGTGGATTTCTGGGCAAAACAGGCCGAGGCACCCATGAATACAGAAATGTAATGGGTCGGGTTGATATTATTACCGGCACTTTGGGCAAGGCCTTGGGTGGAGCATCAGGTGGATTTACTGCTTCGCATAACGAAATTGTAGACCTTTTGCGTCAGCGTTCTCGTCCCTATCTCTTTTCGAATACGGTAGCGCCTTCTATTGTGGGTGCATCTATTAAAGTTTTGGAATTATTGACTTCATCTACTTACTTACGCGATAAACTGGAAGCCAATACAAAATATTTCCGTAACGAAATGACTAAGGCTGGATTTGATATCATTCCTGGTGAACACCCGATAGTTCCAATTATGCTTTATGATGCTGTTTTAGCTCAGGAGATGGCTGCAAGGCTTTTGAAAGAGGGTATCTATGTGGTTGGATTTTTCTATCCTGTGGTAGCTAAAGGCAAGGCCAGAATCAGGGTACAGATATCTGCTGCACATGAACAGATTCATCTGGAAAGAGCAGTTGCCGCTTTTACAAAAATTGGTAAAGAACTGGGCGTCTTAAAATAAGTTGCTCGTTTTTTTAATAATATTCAAAAGGGAAATTTCTAACGAAATTCCCCTTTTCTATTTTAAAACTGTATAAATTTCCTAACATGCTGTTCCATAGCCTTTAGATTATCAGCATCCTGAACAAATCCGTCTGAATTCACAATCTTCTCTATATTAGAAATTGGCTGATGAGGTGGCATAACCGTAATATGAAGATAATTGAGTACACCTGTAAAATGCTCTAAGCCTCTTAAATTTCCGGCTCTTCCGGAAGAGACACCCATAAGGGCAGCCTTTTTACCGCCATGAAATGAATCTTTGTAAGCTCTGACGGAACATGCATCGAGAAAAAGTTTCAAAACACCTGGGAAACTGCCATTATATTCGGGAATTACAAAATACAATTTATTAGCCTTTATCAGAAATTCATCCTGAATTTTGGCAAGTTCGGGCGATTGTTGTTCACTTCCATACATATCGACATGTAAAATATTTTCCGGAAGGTCTTCCAAGGAAAAAAATTTGACTTCCTCTTCTGTATTATTTTTAAAAAGATCGAAAACTTGTTTGGCAACTTTTGATGTTGCACTGTTTTTACGGTTTGTACCAGAGAATACTGTAATCATTATATAGTAAATTTATTATTTTCATTTATGAAACACGTACAAACATCTTATGTTTGACAATTTGCATATAAATCTCAAAAATACTATCTTTGCATAGAATCATCAAACCAATAAAATAAATATTATGAAAATCAGTTTTTACGGTCATGCTACATTTATGGTTGAGATAAAAGGCAAGAAAATCCTTTTCGACCCTTTTATTACTCACAATCCACTTGCCCAAGAAGCCAATATTAGTGCCGATAGCATTAACCCCGATTATATTCTGATATCACATGGACATGCCGATCATATTGCCGATGCAGTAAGTATAGCAACAAGAACCGGAGCAAAGGTCGTAACAAGTTGGGAGATTCATGAATGGCTGAACAAACAAGGCGTTCAAAACACCCATCCAATGAATACAGGAGGAAAATGGACCTTTGATGAATTTACGGTGAACTGTACAGTTGCACAACATTCAAGCGGATTGCCCGATGGTTCCTATGGTGGAAATCCATTAGGTTTCGTAATTTGCTCTGACGAAGGCAATTTTTATTACTCAGGAGATACTGCTTTGACAATGGACATGCAACTCATTCCAATGCTTTACCCAAAATTAGACTTTGCACTTTTACCCATTGGGGACAATTTTACAATGAATTATGAGCATGCTGTTATTGCAAGTGATTTTATCAAATGTAATACCATTGTGGGGCTTCATTTTGACACCTTTGGTTTCATTGTAATTGACCACGATGCTGCCAAAAAAGCTTTTAGCGATAAAGGCAAAACACTTTTCTTACCTAAACCCGGTATGAACTTTAGTATAGAAAAATCTTAAAACAGCTATAATTAAATAATGTTAAAAGTAGGTATAACAGGCGGAATAGGCAGTGGCAAAACCACTGCCTGTCGTTTATTTGAGCAGTTGGGTGTTCCAGTCTATTATGCCGATGACAGAGCAAAATGGTTGCAGAACAATGAACCAAGTTTGAT
>JBILRK010000202.1:0-4951 GCA_044372705.1 Saprospira sp.
TTTGGAGAAAGTATAATATTTCATACCATGAAGGTCAATATTGGTAAGTTTTTGTAAAGCTTCTGCAGCCTTAGGTCCCTGAATAGCGAGCAAAGATGTTTTCTCAGAAATATCTGTCAATTTCGCGTCGAAACTATTGTGCGCGTTGATCCAATTCCAGTCTTTTTCAATATTAGAGGCATTTACCACAAGCATGTAAGCACGTTCTCCGGCCGAACAGTTATCTTCCGGCAAACGGTACACCAATAAATCATCCACTATCCCACCCTTGTCATTTGGAAGGCAGGAATATTGCACATCGCCTATTTCAAGTTTAGAAACATCGTTTGAAGTCACTTTTTGAATCAAATCAAGTGCCTGAGTGCCTTTTACAATAAATTCACCCATGTGTGAAACATCGAAAACGCCAAGAGCATTACGCACAGAATTATGTTCTTCTATAATTCCAGCATAAGAAACAGGCATTTCATAACCAGCAAAAGGTACAATTTTAGCACCAAGGGCAACATGTTTATCGTATAAAGCAGTCTTTTTCATCTTGATAGATTTTTTATAAATTTGAAAGTCGCAAAGTTAGTTAAAAAATAAAAAACACCCTTTTGTAAACAGTAAAAGTTCTAAAAAGTTAGAGAATACAAAACTGATTACAAGTAAATTTGAATGGTAAGCACCAACATAGTAATAATAGTAAGCCAAAATAAAAGTGGCAGCACAAATCTCAACCATTTATCATAGGTTACATTCACCATTGCCAGCGAAGCTAAAATAAGACCTGTAGGTGTAATAAAAGCCATTAGTCCCATTCCATACTGATAGGCATTTACTACAAGTTCACGCTGCAGGTCAACTACATCAGCAAGAGGAGCCATAATTGGCATAGAAAGCACAGCAAGCCCCGATGATGAAGGTATAAAAAAGGAAAGACCGGCATATAGAAACATCATAACATTTACAAAAACAACCTTAGGCATGCCATCAACTACTCCACTTGCAGATTCAAGTAAGGTTGCACTGATTGCACCTTGATCCATAATCCATGTAATCCCACGGGCTATACCAATGATGAGCGCAACATTTAGCAATTCATTTGCCCCTTTTACAAAGGTTTCAACAAAGATTTTTTCTTTGATACCGGCAATAATACCTACCAGTACAGCTGCTAGCAAAAAAATCATGGTCATTTCCATAAACCACCATTTAAACATTGATACACCAACTATCATCGTTATGAATGAGGCAGCAAAAACAATCAGAATCAGAGAAATTCGCCAATTAAATTTAATCTGCTCTGTTTTAACGGCAAATAACTTTTCAATTTCATCCTTCTGTTTATATATTATTGATTTTGTGGGATCTTTTCTCACTTTTTCTGCATAACGAATTATGTACCAAATACAGAAAGCTGTACCAATTATCAACATCACAATTCTTCCGTACAATCCACTTGTCCAGGTTATCCCCGCAGCATTGGACGCGATGATAGCTGAAAAAGGGTTAACCGTAGAAATCATCGTACCTGCACTGGAGCCTATATAAATTGAGGCTAAAGCAACCATCGCATCATACCTCGCCGCCAGGAATACAGGAACTAAAATTGGATAAAATGCAATGGTCTCTTCTGCAAGTCCGAAAGTTGTACCACCCAGCGCGATGAGCGTTGTAATAAATACAATTAGCAGCTTTTCTCTTCCTCTCAAGGAAATTGCTAGTCGGCTTACTCCAGCATCAAATGCGCCTGAATAATGAACTATGCCTATAAATCCTCCTAAAATCAGTACAAATAAGATGACATCAATAGAGTCGATCACTCCCTGAAGTGGAGATTTTACAAATTCAAGAAACCCTTGTGGCTTTGGATCGATATTGTGATAGGTCCCCGGAATGCCTACAGGTTTCCAAATACTTCCATCTTCAAATTTTGATAAATTTATTTTAATACCTAGAGAATCCAATGTTTTTTGGGTAGCAGGATACGCTATTTCCTGGTCTGTCTTAATTTGAACAAAGACTTTTTTCTCCTTATCATATTTAAGCTCATCAAATTTACCTGCAGGCAAGAGCCAGGTAGCCAAGGCAACTAATGCTGCAATAATAAGCAGTACGGAATGAGCTGTCGGGAAAGATATTTTTTTCATAATAACGAATTTAGGCCCTGCAATTTAAAACAAAATTGAGTTTTGTATTCATTTTTCTATAAAAAATGAACTAAATTCGATTCGAAAGTGGCAAGGCTTTTGCTATTCAGAGAAAAATAACTAATTTTCGATGTCGAAATTTATTTTGACTTATTTATTAGTTATTAAATACATCTACTTCCATTCTTATTTTTGAACTTCAATCCAATGAAACAAAAATTATTAGCCCTGTTCAGTTTCATTATACTAATGACTGTCTTCAGAGTATCAACCTTTGCGCAGGTCGAGCTTGTTAATTATGAAGAAACCTGGCAAAAATTCCTGAAAGAACCACTTACCTCGGCTGTGAGTAAACTTACCCAACCCGAGAAAAGTAACTCAATTGATTACTTAAAGTACTGTCTGATGTACGCCACCTCATATTTTTGCGCCGACAACTTAAAGGATGCAAAATTGATGATGGAAGAGATTAACAAAATTGGCACCACTGAGCACTCCAAAATTAGCGGTTTCAAAGAGCGATATGAGGAACTAGGCAAAAAAATTGAAGCCTATTATCAAGTTGGCGAATTGTGGACAACTTTCATGGCCAATAAAAATGTTGGGCTCGAAGATTTAAATAAAATACCGGCCGGTAAAACTGTTTGTGAAAAAGGGACGCTTGCCAAATACTTTTACATTTCTGCCTATGCAAATTATTGTGCCGGCAATTTTTCAGCTACTAAAACAGATTTTGAAAATAAGGTACTCAGCCTTGTTGAAAAAGCCAATTTCGACCCTAAAAATGTTGCAGGCTTACCTGAAGAGATTAAATTCATGAAGGAAATTATCCGAGTGAACAATCTGCTCGATATTGCTTGGGCTGAATACATGAAAACAAATGTTTCTCCGGGCTTTAAAGATGATCTGGAACAGGTTAAATGTAACCTTATTCCAAATATGAAAATTTATGTTTTGAGAGCTATGGCAGATGTTTGTAAAAATGGCAATCAGATGCTCAAAAAAATAAAAGAGTTACAAGCTATCAACACACAAACAATTCCTGCCGATTTGCAGAAGAAAATTGATTGGCTTGATGCAGAAGTTTCAAAATACAACGGAAATCTCGCCGACCTCAACAAGGCCTGGCAAGAATTTGTAAGCACCAACAATGTTGATAAAAATCTAAACTACAAGGGTATCTTTTGCGAAAAAGACGCTCAAGTTAAATCTTTGCTCATTGAAGGCACTTTGGAATATTGTACAAAGGGAGAAGAAAAGCTTACAGAGATCGATAAAGTCATCAAAGAATTTAATCCAACACTCGATCAGACTACAAAGGATAAAATCACAAAACTCAGAGCCCTTGTCAAAAAAGAAAATGAAAACGTTGCTTCTTTCAACAAGGCATGGGAAGAATTTAGTACAAATGACACAATTATTACAAATACCAGCTTTCCATTTGAGTATTGCAGCAAAGAAATGTTGGCAAGAGCTTATATCATGGATGGCAGATTGGGTATTTGCAGCAGAGCTGACAGCAGACTCGCTGATTTACTTAAATTGAAAAAATCCGGTAATTTTGAAGGCTTTAGCGAACTAACGCTGAATAAATTTGCTGATTTTGAAATACGTGCAAATAAAGTCAAAAGTGATAATGAACACCTCAATAATCTATGGTCAACCTTTGTTAATAACAAAGATACCATTGAAGGGGAATATTCATTTGTAGATAAATATTGTGATAAAATCATGCAGGTAAAATCATGGTGCCTACTTGGTCATTACAATACCTGTGAGCGAGGACAGCAGTACCTTTCTAAAATTGATGAATTTCAAAAGGAACATAACCTGGTTTTCGACACAGAATTAGCATGCAGGGTAACAAGACTTCGCATCAAAGTCTGGGATTGCCGTTATTGGGAATTGGTTGAAAAAGCATGGGTTATGACACATGCTGAGCGTGAGGATTTTGGTCCTAAATCAGCTCAGGTTATGTACAAAGACCTTAACGGACCAAAACAGGTTTGCGAAACAAAGGTCGAATATGAACCACTAGGCAAAATTGGCATCAAGTACACTGTTAAGATATATCTTTGTCAAAATGTTGATCTTGCAAAAATGGGCGATCCTGAATATTACAAAAAAATCGCTAAATGGATTGACACTGAAGTGCTTGTTAAATACTGCTCTCCAGATTTCAGATGTAAAAAAGATTTTAATCTATACATTGAAGGCCATACGGATGGCAATCCAATGGGATACCATAAATATACTGAGTCCTTTAATATACCCAAAGGGACTCCCTACACTCACTTTATTGGGACCAAAGACACTATTGAAAAAGTTTTAGACAAAACTATTACCTATGAGCTTAAAACCAATATGGAACTTGGCTTAGGAAGAGCCTGGACAGTAAAAAAACAACTTGATTTTATTGGTGCCCCTGTAACAATTGGCGCCTATGAACATCCAGCGGAAGAAAAAGGTGGAGAATTCAGAAGAATGGAGGTTGAGCTCTTTATGCCTAACTTATTGTTGGATTTCTTCGAAGCTCGTCTAAAAGAACTCTTGGAGGCATCTGGCATTGGTCCACAACCAAAGCAATGCAAGGGTTAGAAACCCATCCTGATCAATAAAAAAATCGGCTTTATTTTGAAATAGAGCCGATTTTTTTATGCAGATTATTGTTCAAAATGTTGAACCTGATAATGCTGAGTTTTAGTGCATAAAAAAACCTCGAGGTTTTGAATCTCGAGGCTTAAAATTATATTTTATTTGATAGCTTAAGCTACTTCTACGTCTGCAGGCTCGATACTAACAAAAGTACGGTTTTT
>JBILRK010000203.1:0-4943 GCA_044372705.1 Saprospira sp.
AAATAAAAGTAGGAATATCGCAACGGCCCGACTGCTCAAATTCAGCACCGGAAACAACTGAGTTGCCAAAAGTTTTCTGATAAGCATTTAAGTCAAATTCTTTTGCAATATATCCTTCCAAAGCAGGATCTGACAATCGACCAAGCCAATTATTAGAAGTTTCTATCTCGCGAAAAAGTACAGCGACATTTATTGGATAAAAAATCTGTACGCCGAGCAATGCCGATATCTCATCATAAGTACTGAATGCAAGAGGTTGCAATTCATCGGTCCTCCAGCTTTTGACAAAATTTCTGCCCGTTATAGGGTTTATAATACCTGCCGCTACTGCCGAAGATGCACCTTTATGATTATTATCGACAAATGCTACAGTCTTTCCTTTTTTGAGAAGGAAATGACTAAGCAAACTGCCAGCGAGCCCCTGCCCTACTAGGATATAATCGGTCATTGATGAGTTTTTTTGAGATGTCAAATGTCAGATGTCTGTTAATAGATTTTAGAATTAAAAACTGTAGATATTTCTTTTTGTAAAATCTACAAATCTAAAGTCTCTCTGTCTCAGGTCCATTAGTTAAATGTCTAAAATTCCAAACCATAAATCTCTCTGTATTTTCTTTCGGCATAGGCCATAAAATGTTTTAAATTAAGTCCCTCGCCGCAAATTTGTGTACAGAGTTCCTCTGATGTATAACGACGTCCATGACGATGAATTTTATCTCTGAGCCATTCAAGCAGAGGCTTCATATTGCCTTTCTCTATTTCCAGTATCAGATTCGGAATTTCCTTCATTGCCTGAGCATAAAACTGTGCCGCATAAAAACTTCCAAGTGAATAGGTTGGAAAATAACCGAACAAGCCTTGGGACCAATGAATATCCTGCAGTACTCCCTTGTTATCATCAGGAACTTCTACACCCATATAATCACGATATTTTTGGTTCCAGATTTCATTCAGATTATCTGTTGAGATACTACCTTCTATGATGCCTTTTTCCAATTCGTAACGGATGAGCACATGCAGGTGATAATGTAATTCATCGGCTTCAATTCGAATAAAATTGGGACTCAGCTGGTTAATGGCCTTATAAAATGACTGAACATTTACACCTGAAAGCTGCGAAGGAAAAGTCTTTTGCAGCAGCGCATAATTGGATTTCCAAAAAGGCAATCCGAGCGCAACATTATTTTCCCAAAGTCTCGACTGCGACTCATGTATGCCCAATGAAGTAGCAGAGCCTAATGGCAGGCCATATTGTTCGCTGGGTAATCCCTGTTCATACAGGGCATGTCCTCCTTCATGGACGCAGGACCCAATCATACTCATCAGTTCTTTTTCATCGATGCGGGTGGTGACTCTTACATCTTCTGAACTAAAATTGGTAGTGAAGGGATGTGCAGAAATATCCTGTCTGCCAGCTTCAAAATCATAGCCCATCTGTTTTAGCAGCTCCAAGCCAAGGCTCCATTGCTGGTCTTTGGGGTAAGTATGATTCAAAAAAAGATGGGGGCTGCCCTGCCCTTTATCCTTCAATTCCTTGACAAAGTTGACAAGTTTCTCGCGAACATCTTTAAATAAGGGGTCCAATTGCTCAACAGTAGCGCCTTTTTCATATTGATCCAGTAGGGCATTATACATGTGTCCTGATGATCCGAGCATGGCCGCTTCCTGTTTTTTATTCTCAATCATTTTGGTCAAAGCAGGCCTAAAAATACCATAATCATTATATTCTTTTGCTTTTAACCAGGCTTGAAAAGCTTCTGTTCTAATTAGGGATGATTCTTTAACAAATTCATTGGGCAATTTTGTAGCCTTTTCATAGTCTTCTAAACTTAAAAGCACATTGGCTTTCTCTATTTCATTCAACTCTTTATTTACAATCAACTGCTTAAGCAAAACACCTGTGCTTTCGGCCGTAAAAAGTTCATGCGCCAAGGCCTGAAGGGTGGCCATTTGCTGCGAGCGGAAACGTACACCTTTAGAAGGCATGTAAGTTTCCATATCCCAATGCAGCACTGCGGCAGCGTATTCAAGGTCTTTAATTTTATGCATCAAAGATTTATAATCTTCATATTTTCTATTTTCCATCTTGCTGAATTATTGATTTTTTTGATTCGTAAAGATAGCAGAATCGAACTAAATGACACAATCCAGACTGTTTAAATGTTCAGCTTTTATCACAGATTATTCATTTGTTATTTTTATTTTATTGATATAACTTTTAAAGAAAAAAACTTCTTATTTTTATTTGGAATTAGTTTAAATAAGAATAATTTTGACGCAGAAATCATTATTCTCTCACCATATTTTTTAATTTTTATGAGAAATACAGCTTCTATAAAAGGCATATTCAGCCTACTTTCAGCCTTTATTCTTGTTTTTAGCTCTTGTAAAAAGGATAAAGACAATTATACAATTCCAACGAGCTACAATTTTGAAAATGTGGATTATTCGGGACAAACCAGCAGAATCGGCATGCTATCAGAACTGGGGACATATGCTAAATCTGGTAATGCACTAAATTCTCCCCTACTGAATGCTCAAAAAATGAAGGATATGTTTAATAATAGCTACAACCCCTTTGCCGATACCACACTTAACAATAGCGGTAAAAAACTTGCCGACAAAACTGTGAGTAGCGAAGCCTTTATTTTTGAGCAACTGATGGATTCTCTTGCTGCTGTTTCTGCTTTCAGTTCAAACGGCAGTCCAAGCTTGGGTAATCCCGGTGTAATGACAAATAGTTCTGGCACCAAAGCCTATCTTGTAAATGCTAACGGTGTTGAGCTAGCACAACTTATAGAGAAGGGTCTTATGGGTACTTGTTTCTATTATCAGGCAACTGCTGTTTATCTAGGTGAAGGTAAAATGAACGTTGACAATACCACTGTAACTCCCGGAGTTGGAACAACGATGGAACATCATTGGGACGAGGCCTTTGGATACCTTGGTGTAGCTAAAGACTTTCCTGCAAATCTAACAGGATTAAAGTTTTGGGGCAAATACCTTAACGACCGTGAATCGAAACTTGGACTAAACGCCACTCTTATGAATGCATTCCTTGGCGGACGTGCTGCAATATCAAACGATAACCTAGGAGAAAGAGATGTAAAAATAACATCTATTCGCCGTAGTTGGGAACTCGTCGTAGCAGGCACCGCAGTTGCATATCTAAATGACGCACTTGCTGCTTATGGCAATGACGATGCCGAAAAACATCATGCCCTAAGCGAGGCCTATGCTTTTATCTATTCCTTGAAGTGGGGCGGAAATGCGACGATAACAAGTAGTTCTGTAGATGCTATCCTTACATTACTAGGTGGCTCGAGCAACTTACTTAATATAAATTTCTATGGCATTTCAAATGGTCAGATTCAGAATGCAAAAGATGCGTTGGTTAACAACTTTTCGAGTCTGGCAGCTGTTAAAGATTCACTCTAAATTTGATCTTTAAATGCCTTTAAGCGCCCAGACAATTAAACTATTTTAGTTCTGTTTATAATATCATTATATATGAATCGGTATATTTTGTTTTTTGGATTGGCGATTACTTTTGTCTATGGATGTAAAAATCCTGACAATAGTTGTGCAACCAATTTTGATCAGTCTGCTTTTTTGACAAATATTGCCAACAATATCATCACACCCAGATATGACAGTCTGAAATTGCAGGTTGATGTACTCTCGCTTGCTATTTCTGATTTTACAGCTTCACCCAGTCAACAAACTCTTAATGCTGCACGCACTGCTTACCGCAATGCGGGCCTGATTTGGCAAAAAGCTATGATTTTTGAATTCGGCCCGGCTGAGGAGGTCCAACTGCGCGCTACGCTGAACAATTTTCCGGTTTTTGAAAGTCGTTTGGAATATGCAGCAGAAGTTGGCAATTATAATTTGGAAATTGATTCTTTTTCCTACACCCGCGGATTTCCTGCCATCGACTATCTGTTATATGCAGGCACTGCCGATGATGCAGGCATCATAGCTCTTTTTGATACGGATTCAAATGCACAAATTCGTAGAAACTTTTTGACAGCAGTGTTGGCTCAAATAAAAAGCAAGACCGATGCAGTGCATAGTGGCTGGACTACATATAAATCAACATTCATTGCCACAACAGGAGTTTCAACCGGCAGCCCTATAAGCCTACTTGTCAATCAGCTCAATCAAAATTACGAGCTGTTTAAAAATAATAAATTGGGCAATCCCATTGGTGCAAAAGTAAGTTACATACCCTCTCCCGATAAGGTAGAAGCCAAGCACAGCGGCTTATCGCTCGATTTCGCCTTGGCATCGCTCTATGGAACTTATGAACTTTTTATGGGCAAAGACGGCTCTGGTTTTGATGATTATATTGCAGCAAGCGGGGCAGAAAAAGATGGGCAGCCACTCCAAAATGTAATTGCAAATCAGTTTAACACCATAGCAGCTTCATTGGAGGCCCTGCGCCCCGAGACATTAAACGGGGCCATTCAAAACAATTTTAATGCTGTAAAAACGGCTTATGGACATGCTCAAAATCAGGTTGTTTATCTAAAAACGGATTTAGCCTCGGTACTCTGTATAAGTATTACATATGTGGATAATACCGATGATGGTGATTAGTTTTAAGAAAATTCAATTCATACAACTAGAGGGAATGTCGTTATCGACATTCCCTTTTTTTATTAACTTTGCCTTACTAATGCCGTACAATGAACTGGATTTACAAAACCAACAAAGACAACAGTGCCCGATTTGTTCTTGGAACCCAAGGACAAAATCCATTGATTTGTATAGGTGTCAATCCTAGCACTGCAGCGCCTGACAGTTTAGACAATACCCTAAAATCGGTGCATCGTCAGGCTATATTAAAAGGTTTCGACAGCTGGATTATGCTAAATCTCTATCCGCAAAGGGCGACCAATCCCAAAAACATTCACAGCATCCCAGATGTTAACTTGCAT
>JBILRK010000204.1:0-4936 GCA_044372705.1 Saprospira sp.
GGCAATTGCTTCTGCAATAATTGCCACAACACCTATATCCCCACTTTCTATTGCCTTTCGAAAAGTCTGATGAATTTCTTCGCGTACTCGGGCTGTAGAAAAATTTAAATCATTGGTCAAATTCGGACTTTTATACAAACTGACCAAAGCCTGTGCAGCAGCTGATTTTAGAATAGGTGAAGGCGGTACGGTATCTGAACTTGGAAAAATAGCATCGGATAGGTAGCGGTAATTCCAGGAATAATAAGACAGTCCCTGCAAAATTTCGGCCTTCTCATATACATTTTGCGATTTTCGGAATCTCTCCATCAATTTTGTGCTGTAAAAACTTTTTTCCTGCCCATTGTAATATTCTGTGTTGCTAATTGCGGCAGTAACAAGCTTGGTTTTTACTAACCAGTTGGGATGTTTTTCGGCCCAATCGAGATAGTTTGAAGCGTCTTTGCTTTTCCCAAAACCGATGAGATGCTCTGCTGCACAAACCCTAACATGTATGCTGGTATCTTTTAGGGCATCTTTTACTGTTTGCAGTGTCGAGTCGTACGGAAAATACTGCATGCCCCTAATAATCTGACAACGTACCCGATAATCTTTGTTTGTGTAAAAACTATTGTTGAGTGTTTTGAGTGCATTGTTCCCCTTTGTTTTTGCCAAACCCACCACCAAAAACATAAGCGTATTGGGGTCTTTTTCGCCTTCAACATTGTCAATCAGCAAATTTTCATATGGCGACAAATCCAAACCTGGAACTCTGGCCAGATAATTTGCAGCAACAAATCTTGCAGCGGGAGGCATAAATGCATTAGAAATAAAGTCTTTAATAATACGTTCTGTGCCTTCGGGCTGTACCATTTTTCTTTGGGCAAATCGATATAATGCCAAAGCTAATCCCTCTTGTAAAAGACTATCCTGAATAGGATAAGGCTGTGCAACGCACAAATTTTTAAGTTCTTTTTCTCCACCGCAGCGACCTACCGCTTCCAGAATAGCAGCCTGTACAGTACGCACACTGTCTGTCCTGAATGCTTCGGCAAGAATTTGAGCGGCAGCTATACTTTTTGTTTGCCCCAAAGCAAAGGCAGCTACACGGCGAACTTCATCGTAGGGATCTTCCAAAGCATCTGCTAAAACTGAGATTGCAGAGGTATCTTGCACAGATGCTAATGCCAATGCCGCCATATAACGATGTGCAGGGTTATCCACTGTCAAAAATGTCTTTAAAGCCTCGGTATTTGCCCTGCCATCGGCCGATCTTTTGCTACGGATATTGAGAATTTGTTGTATGACAGCATCATCCAATTCAATATTAATCGGATCTTTTTTTGAAAATGATTTTTTACCGCATCCGCTGAATATCAAGGATATAACTAATAGGCAACTGATAATCTTACAAACAGATTTCATGTTCTGTATTTGGTTTGAGTTTTAAGGATCATAAAATAAAAAGCCAGGAAATTAAACAACAGGTTTGTAATAAATAACAGCAGCAAACTTGCAAATCTGGTCGAAGCTGTAAAAAGCTGTATCATTAAAATAAGCGAAACCATTGTAGATAGAATCACTGTGAGCAAAAACCAGTATTTATTTCCAGGGTTCAACATTGGATATAAAAAAAGGAGCAAAGCAGAAACTAAAATATGATAAACTCTTGGTAATATAGCTATTAGGCCAGTCCTATCCAAATCGGGTAAGGGTAGGGAAAATAAATCCCAAAGTCCTAAAAAACACAAAAAAGCGGCGTTTACCAATATTAATATTTTCTCTTTCATGTTTAACTACTCTTCCGGATTTTCCATAAACCAACTTGCATACATGACATAGGCATCAGAGATTCTGTGAATAGTGTCTGCAAATTTTTCTGGACTTAATTCCTTCACTTTTTTGGCCGGAACCCCTGCATAAATGCAATTACTTTCGAGATGTGAATTTTCCAAAACTACCGCACCTGCTGCTATGAGCACATTCGACTCCACTAGAACATGATCCATAATCATAGCACCCATTCCTACCAGGACATTGTCTTTGATAGTACAGCCATGTACAATTGCCCTATGCCCCACCGATACGTTATTACCAATCAGGGTCGGTGCACGTTGATAGGTACAGTGAATAATTGCACCATCCTGTATATTTACTTTATTCCCGATTCTGATTGAATGTACATCTCCCCTAACCACTGCCTGAAACCATACACTGCAATCCTCTCCCATGATGACATCGCCAACAACCGTTGCATTTTCGGCTAAATAAATATTTTTACCAAATTGTGGGCTAAAGCCTCGAACTGATTTTACAAGTGCCATTTTTAAATTAAAAGTGAATTTTTGTACTAGTTTATTCTTGATTTGAACAGCTATAATTCCATTTCAATGAATATTTTTCAAGAATATTTTAAGCTTTTATTGTAGAAAAAAGGTTCTTTTTAAGCTGCTGAGTCTGTTAGTCTGTAAAGTTCATAAATTTGAAGCAGAGTTGCACCTTTTTCTACAATATCTTTTAGTATTTTTGCCTCTGACGGGTTTGAAAGATGATAGAAAGGCCTGGCACAAGTGCGGAATAGTCAGATTTTAAAGCATAGAATCGCGTCTTCTGTCTTGAACCTAATGTCTCCTGTTTCAGATCCTCTGTCTCCTTGCTCAAGTCTAAATAAAAAATGGAAATAATAATTATTGTCTTACTCATATTACTGAACGGCATTTTTTCTATGTCGGAAATTGCCATTGTCTCCTCGCGCAAAACAAGGCTAGATCTTTCGGCAAAAAGGGGCAACAAGGCAGCTCAGGCTGCTTTAGATATTGCACATGCGCCCAATAAATTCTTGTCCACCGTCCAAATTGGCATTACGCTCATCGGTATTCTCACCGGGCTTTTTGGTGGAGAAACGATGACTGAAGACGTGAAAGTCTTCTTCGAAAAATTTGATTTTTTCAGACCTTATGCAGCAACGATTGCTGTAATTGTTGTAGTTGTTTTCATCACTTTTCTCTCGCTCGTATTTGGAGAATTGGTACCTAAACGCATAGGACTCTCTAACCCGGAAGGCATTGCCAAACTTGTGGCTAGACCAATGAATATACTCTCCATTATCACCATGCCCTTTGTGTGGTTACTCACTTTTACGGGCGATCTCATTGTACGCATTCTGGGTATTAAACCTAAATCCGATTCACAGGTTACTGAAGAAGAAATTAAGGCCATCATACAGGAAGGAACAGAGGGCGGTGCCGTCCAAGAAATTGAACAGGATATTATGGAGCGTGTGCTAATTCTGGGCGACCGTAAAGTGGTTTCACTGATGACCAACCGAAACGACCTTGTCTTTTTGGGGCTTAATCAAAGTAGAGAAAATATTGAAAAAATTGTCAGTGAGGAACTGCATTCCATGTACCCGGTTTACGATCAAAATCCTGACAACCTGAAAGGTGTTGTACTACTGAAAGATCTTTTTCTAAATGTAAATAAAGCCGATTTTGAACTGAAAAAATACCTTAGAGAACCTGTTTATCTTTCAGAAAACACCTCGGTGTACAAAGCACTGCAGTTTTTTAAAGAAAAAAGCGTCAGCTACGGTCTGGTCACAGATGAGTATGGAATCACAAAGGGTGTTATCACTTTGAACGATGTTCTTGAAGCCCTTGTTGGTTCTGTTAATGAGTTTTATAAAGAAGATTATATGTTGGAACAACGTGCAGATGGAAGCTATATCGTTGATGGTCAGTTTCCTTTCCACGATTTTCTTATGCAATTTGAAATGGATGATTACCTGGAGGAATATGATTTTAACACACTTGGCGGTCTTATTCTGGACATTACCCAAAAAATTCCCAAAGAAGGCGAAATCATTAAATGGAAAAACTTCGAATTTGAAATCATCGATATGGACAATGCCCGAATTGATAAGATTTTAGTGAAATTCCAAACAGATTGAAATAAAATTAGGGACTAATAATTTAGTAGCCAGTAGCCAGTTTTTTAGTAACGAGGTACTAGGTGCTAGGGATTTAGTAGCCAGTAGCCAGTGATTCAGGTACCAGGGAATAAGGACTAGGGACTAGGGGTTTAATAGTTTTAAAGTGGCCAGTATTTTAGTTTCAAGTGATTAGTAAATAGGAGCTAGAAAAATGCTCAATACTCAATGAAAAATGCTCAATGCTCAATGCTCAATGCTCAATGAAAAATGTTCTCTAAGAAGTATATATGGATAATCCTTGGGATTTTTGCCCTCATCCTGCGTTTAGTTTTTGGGATTTTTCCGGCATTTTGCGAGTATGTTTATTCCAGAGGATTTTTTTTGGGAATCCGATGGATAATTGACAATAGCTGGGGCCGATTTATGCCCTTTGCCATGTTTTATATTTTCTTTCTGATAATGTTTCTATGGGCTGTATATTTATTGCGCAGAGAAATCATCCTGCGAAAATCGGGCATAAAACGTCGGGTATGGTGGAAGCGATTTGGAATTAATATGGCAAATTTTACTGGTGGACTCGTCTTCTTTTTTATGTTCCTATGGGGTTTTAACTATGCCCGAATCCCTATCGAAAAAACCATGGGAATCGACGCCAGAGAGCTCGATAGCCTAGAGTTGCGCGCCGAGGCAGACTATATAACTGCGCAATGCAGCCTTGGTCGAGCAGAAATTATAGGTGCAGATAGTTTTGAAATTGACGCAAAGTTTTTTCCCGAAAATCTGGAAGATGAAATGCGCAGCTGTTTAGTATCTGTGCTAAAAGATTTGGGATACCCAACAATTGGCAAAGTTAGAGGCCGCCAACTATATCCAGGACTGCTCTACGGGTTCAACTCCTCGGGCGTTTACTGGCCTTTTACGGGCGAAGGGCATATTGAATCGGCATTACATATCCTGCAGAAACCCTTTACAATTGCCCATGAAATGTCGCATGGGTATGGTTTTGGCGATGAGGGCACCTGTAAT
>JBILRK010000024.1:0-10233 GCA_044372705.1 Saprospira sp.
GCTTGGTTGCCAGCCAGATGTGACGCGGTCCAGCCCTGTAAAACCAGTTGGTACACCAGTGAGCCCATCAGCCTTTTTCGAGAGTTCTTCGAATTGCTTGATGGACATATTTACCAGGGTGCTCATGCTCATAGTACCCCTGCTTAGGTTCTTTTCGGTAATGGCAAAAAGATTCTGTTCGGCTTTGTCGAGCAGGTCGAATACATCGGTTGTGTCTTCGTAGGAATCTTTTATTGTTTCGGTTGAAACGCGTATAAGTTCTCGCTGAATGTGTTTTTGTGCCACAATACGCGCATGATACTCAATATTGGCAGAAGAGGCTACCCTGTTGGTTAGTTCTACTAAATAAAATGGTCCACCCACTGTTTCCAGAACCGCCATTTTTTTTAATTCTTCAGTCACCGTGAGCAAATCGACAGGATTACTCTTTTCGAATAGGGTACAAATAGCTTTGTAAACGTGCTTGTGTGCTTCTACATAAAAACTTTCAGGTTGTAGGATGTCAATGACCATAGCAACGGCATCTTTATCGAGCATCATAGCGCCCAGCACAGCTTCTTCGAGTGATCGCGCCTGCGGTTGTACTTTGCCAAAACTTAGTGCAGATGCTGTCTCCTCAATTTTGCGCTTGGCTTTAAAAGTTTTTTTTGACTCGTTTAATTCGTTTTCCATAAGTTGGCAAATAGGCAGCCTATAATTCAAAAGCCGCTTCTATTGTATTGTTTATAAATATTTTATGATATAAATAGCTCTTTCTTGTGTGAAATTATTTACTACAAAGTAAAGGCTAAAATTTTAAAAAATCAATTTTGATTTTATGCTTTTCATGTTATTGGGATTCTAAAGATAGATAAAAACGATTTTATTTTCAAGTGAAAAATGTCAAACATCTTAAAACAGTTTTGCAAGTGTGACTTAAAAATTATAACTTTAGCCTAATTTAATAAGTGTATAAATGCAAATTTTTGGTAGATTTCTAATTTTATTGCTGGTTTTTTGGCTTTGGCTTAGCTTGACAAGGACATATTATGTCTGTCAACTAAAAAGTCATTGTAATCATGCTGTATTGAGTAGTGATTCTAGCATACTATCAAAAATTCCCAAAACCTTGTCTGTTGAAGCTGATGGGATCAAGATATTGCAAAATTATCCCGAATTTTACTTTGAAAAAGCCAGCGATACTGCCCATTTATTAGATATTCACAAAGAATTTTTGAATCAACTGTCGGTTATGCTAAAATCTCAACCAAATAGCCGTTTGTTGCTGATTGGTCGTTATAAAAGTCAGGATGATGCTGTTTTGGCTAACAAAAGAGTTGACAATATCATAAAAAAACTAGTCAACGAGTTCTCATTTTCTGAAAATGCTATTTTGCATACGCTTGAAATAAAGACAGATAGTTCGGAATTTGGGTTTTTAGGATTCAAATTGCTTGGTTTTGTCCCTGCTTCCGAGTTGCTTATAGCTAGAGAAGATTCATTGTTCAAACAAAATTTTAAAGACAGCCTCGGCCGAATAAGTTACAATGATATTTTGGCAGCCTTCGACCCAACTGTCAAAAAGATAAATATCAGCGATGCACTAAATGATTATGGAGCCGGGCTAAAATCTTTTTTGTCTGAAAATCCTAAACGAGTCATTCAAGTTATTGGTCATTGCGATACTCAAATTTCTGAAAAAGAGGCGGATGCATTATCACTTCATTATGCAGAAGCAATGGCTGCTCACCTAAAGTCACTTGGAATCAAACAACAGATCCAAACAATTGCCCTTGGCAAAAAGAAAGCTATGTACAATGAATTACTGCCGGATCAAACAGTGGATGTTCTGGCTCTTTCAAAAAATAGGCGTGTAGAGATAATAATCAAAGAAATAAGCACTTTAAAAACTAAACCCCAAAAACGCTAATTTAATATACCTGCTTTAAATATAATTATATGAATTTACAACAAATTTTGAGCAATCTGTTCAGTTTTGGAAATAGCTATGAAGCCATAGTGTTCTCTGTCATTTTGGTGTTAACACTGCTTTTTGGAATGCTTTTTAATTACTTGCTCTTCGCAGGACCTGCATTTAAAAAGAGACGAAAAGAAATTTCCGATTTGAAGTCGGAAGTGGAAACTGCCCAGGCAAAAATTAAACTCAGTGAAGAGAAATATAGCGTTCAGGTATCAAAAACAAAGCGATTGGAAGAGGACGCTACTAAGGTTCAGGTTACTATTGATGATTTGAATCAAAAAAATAATACCTATAAAAACGAATCTGCCCAATTGCAGTTTGAAAAAGAAACGATGCAACGTCGGGCTGAAAATGCTGAAAAGGAAATAAATGAATTAAAAAATTTATATAAAATCAGCCAGGATGAGAACCTCGAAAATGAAGAAAGGCTTTCGAAATTAATTAAAGAGAAGAATGAAACCCTTTCGAAATTTGAGGAACTTAAAAATGTTTTGGAAGAAATAGATAGAGAACGGAATGACAACAACGACAATGTTGATGAAAATACGCTAAAAAATGCCGAATTAAAAGCAGGTTCAGAAAGGCTTGTGCAGGAAAAAGAACAATTGAATGCCGAAATAAATAGATTGAATGTTGAAGTGCATGATAAAGAAGAGAAAGTCTTAGAGACACTAAAAGAGTTGTCAGTTGTTAAACAGGCACTAATAGAGCAAGAGCTCAAAAATGAAAAAAATCAACAAAATCAGAATCTGGAAAATGTTGAACAGGCATTAAACGAATCTGAGCCAAATGTTGACCCAATGTATCAGGATGAACTTATTATTCCAATGGATAGGGAAGAGGATGTTGTGGTGGAAGTTGAGGAAATGGAGGAATTGCCATTGATTGCAAAGGATGAGGCCGAATTGATAAATGAAGAAAGCTCAGCAGCAGCCCAAACGGAAGATAATGCGATTGACAGCAATCAACAGGAAAAAATGTTAAAGGATGTTTTGGAACTAATTGGTCAGTCTAATGCCGAACAGCCAGATAACCTGAAGTTGATCAATGAAATTGACACAGATTTGGAACTAAAACTTTTGGGATTTGGCATCGAAACCTTTGAACAGATCAGTAAGCTTAGCGAGGAAACTGTCAATCAAAAGTTATGCAAATTGCTGAATATAAAAGACAAGACAATTGATAGAAATCAATGGGCGGCACAAGCAAGGCAATTGCTCATAAAACAAAAAATCAGCAACCTTACAAAGGATATAAATTTGAATAAATTGTTTAAGAAATAAATAATATTATATGTGATATATAAATTTTAGTGTATTTTTGTGTTATAACTAAAATCTATAATATTATGAAAAAAAGTAATTTTTCCCTTCTGCTATTTGTTGTCTTGGCTTTTGTTTCTCTGGAGTCTTGTTCAGTGCAGAAATCTGTAACCGCTAAAAGTATGGATATTTATGGGTCTGGTGTGATGCACAAACCTGTAATAGCGGATCTGGATGTAAGTTCAACTAAAGTTAAAGGCACTTATGATGTAGTGAGTGGTACTTTGTTTGAAGCCGCCAAAAATGAAGCTATTGCTCAACTTTTAAAAGAAAGTAACGCGGATGTTATAGTGGAGCCAAAGTATGAGCTGGTACAAACAATGGGTTCATCAAAAATAACCATTTCTGGCTACCCTGCTACCTACAAAAATTTCAGATCAATTGAAAAATCGGATATTGAATTGCTTAATGTGGGTATTGTTCAAAAAGCAAAGGTGGATGAACCAAGGACTGTAAAAAAGAAAAATAGAGTATGGGTTGTTGTTGGATCTGTAGTTACTGCGATTCTACTTGGGATAATAATAGCTACTTCAGGCGGTTAGAATTTTTAAATAATTTGATATGAAAAAACTAATTGGAATTTTAGGATTTATTGTTTTTGTAGCATTGTTTACAGCTCCTAGTTGCTATGCAGGCGCTAGCTTTAGAATGGAGGAACATGAGGTAAAACCTGCATCAAAAAAAGAACAGACCAAGGCAGTTAAAAAGCTGGTCAAAGAGCTTCGAAAGGAATACCACAGTGAAATGAAAGGTATGAGTCTCGTTGAAAAAAAGGCTTTTATTCAGGATAAGATTAAACAAAATCAATTAAGCGGAAACTTTAGATATTTGATTTTGGCTTTAATTTGCTTCCTAGTTGCTGGTGTGGCTTGGGTATTGCCACCCGTTCTTGATTGGCTTGTGAGTACAATTTTTGGAATTATAGGAGTAATTCTTCTTGTAATTTGGCTGTTAAATATTCTGGAAAATGCGTAAAATTGAAATAATATATATTTGAAATTTATTTTATATTTTTTATATTTGTAGCCATCATGCTGGAGGCAGAAACCAATTAAAAAAACGCGGCCAATTCCGAAAAGCCTTAGGAGTAGGAAATTTTAATTCAAAAAAGTTATGTTAAAAAAAATCATTACTTCAAGCCTTGGAATCTATTTGCTATTCCTGGTTAGTTCATGTACTACCACTCGTTCTTCAATTTCTAAAAATGCAGTTGCTTTTCCTGGCATGACCGTCTCAAGGGCGGATTATAAATTAAGTAACGACGTAACCTCCACTGTTAAAGTTAAAGAAATTTCCTTTTTTGGTCTCCGATTCGCAAGAGTTGAGGGGGAAGCTAAAAGGGTTTTAAGACAAGGTTATGTTAACGGATTTAATTTAGACCCTTCTAGCCAAATTGCTGTGTATAAAATGTTAGAATCTAATCCTGATTTCGATTTTCTAACTAACATACGAGTTAAGAAAGAATTCAAGAGAAAATGGATGTTGTTATTTACAAGATACAACACAGATGTTACAGTTACAGCAAAAGGAATTACCTTAAAAACTGAGAAATAATCTATGTTATTGTAAATTTTAAATTCATTATTATGAAACGATTAAATATAATTATAGGCTCAGTTTTATCTTTTACTGCCATTTTGTTAATGACAGGATGTTCTGTTACAAAAAACACTAAAGATATCAGTTACATGAACCTGAGATTTTCACCTTTGCAAAGGGAAGACTTTACCTTGGTTGGTAATCTCGAAGCAAGAACTACTATAAGTGGTGTTATTGATAAGAAAGGTAATAAAAGACTAGACAAACAATACACCGATAACATCAAAGAAGGTTTGATAAGTAAAACAGAAGCCCAAGAGATACTTTACTTTACGCCCAAAGAAGGACAAACAATAACAGGAAGCTTGTATGAAAGTGAAATACTTAATTCAATTTCAGCTTCCGCTTCTCCATTGAGGCTAAAAAAGGGAGGATTTTTGTCTGGTATTCTTGGTTTCTTTAAAAAATCAACCAACCTAACAGATCCGGCAATGGCCTATGCTTACTATGAGATGGTGAATAAGTACCCTGAGATTGATTATTTCATTAATGTCAGATTTGAAAGGTTAACTACTACTACAGGAGCTAAGTTTACTGAAACTGTAATTGTTAAATCTGATGGAATCAATCTAAGAACTGATAATTAGTAAGGATAGATCAAATTGAGAAGTAATTTAAGTAATTTCATTTATTGTTGGATGATAAATATTTTCACTTACTTTTTTAAATTGAATGTTCGATTAGTTAAGTCAATGAAAAAGTTAAATTATTTTGATAACTAAATAAAAATGGGCTGCTTTGCAGCCCATTTTTATTATGTGGGTTTTATTGTGCGAGATTAAGATAAATAGCATATGTTCAAGTCAACAATTACTCTAATGATAACTGTTTTTGTTATTTTATTTTTTCTGCAACCAATTAAAGCTGAACTAGTTTTTCATGCGAATACGCTGAATGAAGCTCAAATTTTTAAGGCTTCAAAAGATTCAAAAAGTTTAACTCCTCCGCACGATTACGGCGACCGAACTAAACTCTCGGCCTTTATTCTATGTGCTTTGCTGGGTTTTAGCGGGGCACATCATTTTTACTTGAAACACTATTTTAGCGCCAGTTTGCAGCTCAGTTTATTTCTCATTTCTACTGTGTTGAGTATACTGGGAACTGCACTTTTCTTTTCCTGGTTATTTTTGCTGGCACTTTGGGCATGGGTAGCTGCCGATTTACTGATAATAATATTTGGAGGACTAAGACTGAAAAAAGGGAAAAAACTAATTCCTTTTGAACAGAGCATTTAGAATTATAGAAAGAAAACCCTAGGGCAATATTTGCCTTAATGTCAACTTTTATCATAAAAAAACCGACAGCCTAATTGTCGGTTTTTGTTTTGTCAGACTACTTTGTCCGCACAACTAGAGCTTGCAAAGGCATGTGGCTTGGCTTTGAATTCGTAGCCCATTCCCATTATGTAGCCCATTGCTTCCTTAAGTGCTATGCTGGATTTGAAAGAAGTATCTGTATTGATATCGGCATGAATCTCTAGAGGGATGTCATATTTTGTAAGCACATCAGATAGATCGTAGGCAGTAGTTACCGATTTTGACACCTCAGTAATCATCCTTTCACGGATTTTCATTTCTGAAATAACAATTTCACTATTGATGAACATGTAACCACCTTTTCCTTCGCGCAAAAAAACAATTACCGTAGCAAAGGTGATATTTTTTCCGCGGACCTGAGAGTCGGTGCCAATGCAGATGCGCAATTTGTGACCTGCTTCAAGCTCTTTTTGGATGCTTAGTTCCACCGCTTCGGTGATTGGTAGCAAAATCCTGCTGCCATCGAGTTTTCGCCAATTCATATAAACGGTTTTTGTGGCAATTGACAGTTGTCAAATACCCATGAAAAATTAAATACGCCTATAAAACTGATATTTAGTCAGTGCTAATGAAAAAATCCTAGAACTATATAAATGATAAGATTGCAATATCATGATATTTAAAATTTTATGCTGTATTTTTCAATTTCTTATATTCTATAAAACTAGGATTTTTTTTTAAAAGTTCCTGTTTTAAAGACTTAATTTTGGGTTAAACAATTGTAAAGAAAAAACTCCCAAAGAGAGAAATCTTCGGGAGTTCAAAATTTGAAATGAATTACTTTAGTCCTTAGCTTGCCTTCATGTCATCCAAGCTGTCAAAAATCTCATCCAGATCATCGAATGATTTTATTCCGACTTTTTCTTCAGCCCCACCCTTGAAAGAAAGACCAAATGGTTTTAATTCAGATATAATTTCATTTAGCTCACTTGGTTCAAAAACAAGACTGAGCATGACATCATATTCATTGCAAAGTTGCTTGAGGCTGTTAAGCCTTTCTTTTCTATTTTTTAAATCTTGCCAACTGAAGCCATTTTTTTCAAGATTGAGCATGAAAAAACAAAGATGCGATTGCCATTCTCTCCATTCGAACAAATAATCTTCCAATTGTTCAAGGTCGTCAGGAATAAGTTCTCTTATAACAGCAACAGAACCGGCAGCCGAAAGCATCTCTATTTCACAGAAAATTCCGATTTGAATAGCATCAGGCTTCAATAAATCCACTACCTGGCCAATGATGTCTTTTCCTGACAAGGAACCAAGTTCTGCTACAATTTGAGGACCCGAAATCCATTCTCTAATTGCGAGGATTTGCTGTGGTGGTATATAATTTTCGCTGTTGCTGTCCAGTGAAAAGCCCAGCCAGTCTACCTCGCGAGCTGAAAAATAACGTGCATCTGTAAGATTGGCAATTTCGGATGCTTTAATAATTAGATTCGGCATTTTTAAGAATTTTGTGGCAAAGATATATTATTTTTTAGGGCAAATCTTCAGATTTTTGGTACATTTGACAAAATATATCCTAATAATTTGACAAACTAAAAATATAAATATGGCAGGAGATAAAAGATCTACAACTTTCAGTTTTCTAGCCGAGCCCGGCGATGTGAATTTTGGTGGGAAAGTACATGGTGGGGCCGTTATGAAATGGATTGACCAGGTTTCCTATGCCTGTGCATCGGGCTGGAGCCGCAGGTATTGTGTTACTGTCTATGTTGGTGGAATTAGGTTTTTTAGGCCTATTCAAATTGGACACGAGGTAAAACTCGAAGCAAAGATTATTTATACCGGCAGCAGCAGTATGCATATTTCTGTCGATGTAAGTTCAGCTCCCCTTTGGGATGACAAATACGTAAAAAATACCCATTGTGTCATCATATTTGTAGCCTTAGACCAGGAGGGCAACAAAGTTGAGGTGCCAAAATGGGTGCCGGAAATTGAAGAAGACATTGCACTTGAACAATATGCAATCAGGCTTATGGAACGCAGAAAATTAATTGAAGATGAGATGTTGCCCTATTTCGAGGGCTAATCACTAATCATTTTCTTCTTTTAGGTAAATGGGTCTGTGAATGCTTTCTTCCAATGAGATAAATGACTCCATGCGTTGAATACCCGCTATATTTTGTATATTTTCGTAAAGTACTCGTTTTAAGTCTTCTGTGTTTTTACAAATGATTTTAACCAGAATACTGTAATTGCCTGTTGTGTAATGTGCATTTACCACTTCGGGTATTTTGTAGAGGGCATCAATAACATTTGGATACATGGAGCTTTTTTCGAGATAAATACCCATAAATGCACTGATGTCATAACCCAATTTTGCGTAATCGACATTTAAAAAAGCTTTTTTGACTATGCCCATCCTAATCATTTTTTTCATGCGAACATGCACAGTACCAGCCGATACATGTATTTTTTTTGCTATGTCGACATAAGCCGTATTAGCATCCTGCATCAATTCGTTTAGAATGCTACGGTCAATTTCATCAAGTTCTTCTTTGTTTATCATATAGATTATCAGATGGTCAGAATTCAGATTATCAGATAGTCTGAATAATAAAAACCTTGTTATAATAATTCCCTGAGACAGTCCTTATAGTTTAAGTCATCACAGGGATGTAATACTAATTTTGTGTAAACCTATTTTAGGACAAGACATTCTTTCCTCTTCTAATCTTTCAATCTTTCATCATTTCCACTTTCAATCTTTCATCCTCTAATCATATTTTCTTAACTTGGCAGTTTAAATTGATTTCGATAATATAATAGGATAGCATAAGGGCATAAATTTAAAGAATATCAACAAAAATAAATTTTATTGAATAATTTTCAAACATATATCATTTTTATTGAATTTTATTTAATGTAATAATAATTAAACCAAACGAATGTCAACTGATAATTTAGAGCATATAAATCCCGAAAACGAAGAGGGGAAGAAAAAACAAACATATATTGCTTCTCAAAATAGAAAAAACACAAATAATCCATTCACGGTATGGATTCCCCTCATGATGGCAGTTATGTTGGCTACAGGACTGTTTATCGGACTACGTTTGGGGAAATCAAACCGTTCAGTTGTTAGGGTAACAGATGCAAACGGTAATGTGGTAGAATTGACCAAGGTGGAGGAAGTATTGAGATTTATTGATGCAAAATACCTAGAGGGAATAGATCCTTATGCGCTGGAAGATGCTGCAATAGAAGGAATGCTTAAAAAACTAGACCCTCATTCTAGTTATATTTCTAAGGATAAAATCAGGGGTGTTAAAGAATCGCTTCAAGGTAATTTCGATGGCATAGGGATAGAATTTTTTATGCTCGATGATACGATTTTAGTGGTAGGCGTAATTCCTGGAGGGCCTTCAGACAAAGCCGGTGTAGAAGTGGGCGACAGAATTGTTCGAGTCAATGATTCAATCTTAGCTGGTAAGGGATTGAAAAATACCGAGGTGGTTAACAAATTGAAGGGTACGGCAGGAAGCACTGTAAAAATTGAAATAAAGCGAAGAGGAACATATAATCCGCTTAAAGTATCAATTACCCGCGGCCAGATACCTATGGCAAGTATCGATGCTTCTTTCATGTTAAATGAAAAAACAGGTTATATTCGTATCAGCCGTTTCAGTGGTCAAACCTTCAAAGAATTTATGATTGCTTTCGAAGATTTAACTAAGAACAAAGGCATGAAGGACCTTGTGATTGATTTGCGTGGCAATCCGGGCGGTTATTTGAATGAAGCTACTGATATTTTAAACCAACTTTTTGATGATAAAAGGTTACTGGTTTACACCGAAGGGCGCAGTTATAAAAGAAAAGAATATAAATCGAATGGCAGAGCCTATTTCAGAATAGGCAAAATTGCCGTGCTAATTAATGAAGGCTCAGCTTCGGCAAGCGAAATTTTAGCTGGCGCGCTTCAGGATAATGACAGAGGAATCGTCATTGGACGCCGATCTTTTGGTAAAGGACTTGTACAGGAACAGTACGATTTGAGCGATAGTTCTGCTCTTCGTCTTACAGTTGCCCGCTA
>JBILRK010000001.1:0-18061 GCA_044372705.1 Saprospira sp.
TCACAGCTGCTAATCCACTTGAATTAAATTTTAATCTCGACAACTGTCAGATTTCCACAGTCGAAGAAAACAAGGATGAAAATTTCTCTCTTGAAATTTTTCCAAATCCTGCAGAGGATATGATCTTCATTAACAATAAAACAAGCAACAGCACTTACCTTATATACAACCTTCAGGGGATAGTTGTACGCAAAGAATATGTCTCTGAAATAGGCAATCACAGCATCGACCTCTCCTATTTTCAACCCGGAACCTATATTATTGTGAACTCAAAAAATCCAAAAGAAGCATCCAAGTTTACTCATAAGGACTAAAACAATGCTCAAAATCATCAAAAAACATGACGCAAAGATGTTAAAAAGTTAACATTATAATTTTTTGTTGCTATCTTTGCAGCAACGTGGACAAAATTGTCATGTACAAGTAACTCTTTTACAAACTATTTCTAAATTAAACAATTTAATCGTATGACTAACGTTCGTTTATTACTTTCGACGCTAGCTTGCTCGATTCTATTTGCTTCAACAATGAATGCTCAAATTTTCTTTACAGAAACATTTGAAGGTACAATGGGAGCTAATGGTATACCGGCTGGCTGGACAGAAACAGGACTTTCAAATGATGGTATTTATAACGTTGCTACAAACACTGTGGCAAGTTCTGCATATGCAAACATACCAGCAGCTATCCAAGGTACAAAATTTGCTTACACTAATGACGATGGTTGTGGACAAACTTGTGACAAATCACAAGATCGTCTTATCCTACCTACTCAAAACTTCACTGGCATGGCTGGTGTAAATCTAGTTTATGATGTATGGCATGATGGATTATACGGTGGAACAGCTACTATTGAGGTAAGTACTGCAGGAACCGCTGGTCCTTGGACAGTTGTTGGAACAATTCCAACAAATGCGGCATGGCAAAATGATGTAACGATTAGTCTTGGCGCTTACGCAGGTCAGGCTAACATTACTGTTGCTTTCCGCTACAATGACAACGCACAATGGGCTACTGCTTTGGCGATTGATGAAGTTAGACTTCAGCAATTGACAGTATTAACTCCTGAAGTTTCTATTTCAAGAGTTACACCGGGTGAGTACACATTGATTCCACAAAATCAGGTTACTTCTTTCCCAGTAAGCGCAACTGTTAACAATACGGGTACTGGTGCTGCTGCTTCAGTTACGGTCACAACGTCTGTTTTCAAACTTCCTAACACTACAACACCAGTTTATACACAGACAGGTTCAACTACCAACCTTGCTGCCGGTGCTAATACTACAATCAACCTTACTAATTTCACTCCTGCTGCTCCAATTTTAGGTGACTATGTATTCCGTCACATTATCTCTGGCAATACAGGTTCTGTAGCCAACGATACTTTCCGTTATGGCGTTTCTGTAGTTCCAAATTTCTATGCTCGTGATAATGGTACTTCTACACAGGGCATTGGTGCTGGTAATACAACTCAAGTAATTGTTGGTAACGTTTTTGATATAACTGCCAACACTGCTGTTGACTCTGTTTTATTCTTCTGCTATCCTGGTGCTGCAGGTCTTAATGACACGCTTCAGGTTCGCATAGCTGGAACTGTTGCTGGTGTTCCAAGCAATACAAACTACCTAGGCCAATCTGCTATTTACCGCTTTACTGTTGCCGACACAGCTGGTGCAGTACTTACTTTGCGTGTTACAAATACTACTGGCGCTCAACTTACACTTACTCCTGGTAAATATTTCTTCGGTATCGAAAAATTCCGTACTTCAGATAACTATGGCTTACAGTGTACAAATAGTATTTTTACAGCAAACACAGTTTATGCAAATCTCAATGGTGGAGCTTACTCACCTTTAAACTCGCTTCTTGCTGGATTCAACTTTACCCCAATTGTTCGTCCATTCTTTAGAACTTTGTGTACAGTTAGCTCTACTACTGCTTCTACCAATGCCACATGTACAGGCGGTACAGGTACAGCTACTGCTACGCCTGCCAATGGTACTGCTCCGTTCACATATGTTTGGAGCAATGGCCAAACCAATGCAACTGCAAGCAACCTTGTAGCAGGTAACTATTCAGTTACTGTAAATGATGCTTCGGGATGTTCAGTAACCAATACAGTAACTGTAGGTTCAACTTCAACTACGCTTACTACTAACACTCCAACAACTACAAACTCTGCTTGTGGTGGTGCTACAGGTTCTGCATCTGTTAACCCAAGCAACGGTACTGCTCCTTACAACTATACTTGGAGTAACGGTGGTAACACACAGACTATTAGCAACATCGCTGCTGGTAACTATTCAGTTACAATTACAGATGCTAACGGTTGCGTTGGTTCTGTAACAGGTATTGTTGTAAACAATCCTAATGCTCCTACAGCAAGTATCACTGCTTTCACAGCTGTTTCTTGTAATGGTGGTAACAACGGTCAGGCTACTGCAGCTGCAACTGGTGGTACTGCTCCTTACAACTTCTCATGGAACAATGGTGCTAACACAGCAACTGCTACAGGTCTTGTAGCTGGTGTTTACACTGCCAACATTACTGACGCAGCTTCATGTTCTGGTGTTGCTTCTGTAACAATTACTCAGCCTACTGCATTAGCTGCAACTGTTAACACAGCAGCTACAGCAAATGTATCTTGCTTCGGTGGTAACAATGGTACTGCTTCTGTAGCAGTAAGCGGCGGTACAGGTGCTTATGCTTATACTTGGAGCAATGGTGGCAACGCTGCTACTATCTCTGGTCTTACTGCAGGTGTTTACACAGCTACTGTAACTGATGCTAATCTTTGCGCAAGAACACTTGCTATCACAGTTACTCAACCAGCTACAGCTTTGGGTGTTACTGCAAACAGCAATGACATTTCTTGCAACGGTGCTGCTAACGGTACTGCAACTGCTTCAGCTACTGGTGGAACTGCTCCATATTCTTACAGCTGGTCAAATGCAGCTAACGGCGCAAGCTTAAACGGTCTTGCTGCTGGTACTTACACTGTAACTGCTACCGATGCAAACGGTTGTGTAGCTTCTACAGCTGCTGTAACTGTAACTGAACCTAGTGCATTGAACGTTGGTATCACTGCAACAAATCCTAATGCTAACAATGTAGGTGATGTAAATATCTCAGTAGGTGGTGGAACAACTCCATACGCTTATTTGTGGAGCAATGGTGCAACTACACAGGACATTACAGGTGTACAACCTGGCAATTATACTGTAACAGTTACTGACGGAAACGGATGTACAGACGTTGCTTCAGCAAGCATCATTACAACTGTTGGTGTAACAAATGGCAATATCAACATCTCTGTATTCCCTAACCCTGCTGAATCAGTTGCTACACTTTCTGTTGCACTAGTTAACAGCAGCGATGTAACTATCGAGATCAGCAATGTAAGCGGTCAAGTGATTCGCACTATCAATGACGCAACTGTGGTGAATAACCAATACACACTCAATACTACTGAGTGGGCTTCTGGTGTTTACTTTGTTCGCGTAACTGCAGGTAAGGACACAGCTACTTACAAACTCACCAAAAAATAATCAGAGAATTCTGATCATATAAATTTGAAATAGCCTCTGAGTAATCGGAGGCTATTTCTTTTATAAGTAAGTTGTATAGTTGAAATTTATGGATCTTAAGATGAGGGATTACTTTCCCAATAAAAAATTTCTATCTAATCATAGAGTAAATCAATTTTAAAAATCGAAACAACTGTCTTACTTTTGTGTTCTAATTCATATTGAATCATCCTCAATTTAAAAAATGCAGTAATGCTTAACATTAACTATCATAAGCGTTAGCATTGCTGAATCTTAATAATCTCTTTTTTAACTGATTAAATTTTTAAACATCATGAGTTTAATGACCGTAGGACAAAGCTTCCCACTATTCGAGAAAAAAGCTGTTGTATCAATCGAAAAAGGAAAAGAATTCGCTACCCTTAAAAATGATTTCGCTAATAGCGAAGAGCGTTGGACTGTAATGTTTTGGTGGCCTAAAGATTTTACCTTTGTTTGCCCAACAGAAATTGCTGAATTCAACAATGCCTATGAAGAATTCCGTGATAGAAACACTACCCTTATCGGAGCTTCTACAGATTCAGAATTTGTTCATGCTGCATGGAGAAGAGACCATGATGATTTGCGTGGTTTGAAATTTCCTATGTTAGCCGATACTTCAAAATCATTGGGCGAAGAACTAGGTATCCTTGGCGGTAACGATAAAATTGCTTTCCGTGCAACTTTCATTGTAGATCCTCAGAATATTATCCGTTGGGTAAGTGTATATGACCTTAGCGTTGGTCGTAATGTTGAGGAAGTAATCCGCGTATTGGATGCATTGCAGACAGATGAACTTTGTCCTTGCAACTGGAAAAAAGGCGAAGAAACACTTCACGTATAATCCTGTTCACTGATTTTTCATCAGAAATAGATTACTATAACAAAAGGTCTTTTGGAAAACCCGAAAGGCCTTTTTTAAAATCATAAAAATATGTTGAATGAAACCTTGAAAGACCTTCTGCTAGACCTTGGTCTTGAAGAAAATTATAATAATCCCAGTTTGGAGATGCTTTTGGCAGGTGACTCAAAATACCTGCGAGATTTGCGTATGAACGTAAAAGGTTTTTGGAAATCGAAAGACTTGAGCGAAAAAGAAGCTCATCTCATCTCAGCTGCAATTGCAAACAATGCAAATAATAACTGCCTTGAAAAAGTTTTTTCAGCAAAAGCAGAAATTGCCGGTGCAACAAAAGCAGAAATTGCAGATTCAATAGCCTGTGCCTCCTTATTGACCATTAATAATGTGATGTACCGATTCAGACATTTTATGGGTAAAGAATCCTATGAGCAAATGCGGGCTGGTCTTCGTATGAACATTATGCTTAATCCAGTTCTCGGAAAAGAATTCTTCGAATTGGTAAGCCTTTGTGTTTCGGCAGTAAATGGTTGTGAACAATGTGTAAAATCTCATGAAGCGTCACTTATTGCTTTGGGCACTACAGAATTACGAATTTTTGAAGCCATTAAGCTCAGTTCTGTAATCAGCAGTCTTGGCAAAGTGATTTATTAAATTGATAATGCAGGCTATTCAATACTGCTTTTTTATAGTTTTATACTAATATTTTAAAAAAAATTAAATGCGGGTAACAAAATAAAAAATTAAATCATAAACTTTGTGCTCTAGATTGCTTTTGTACAAACTTCAATTTTACAATGAAACACTATTTCAAAAACTTTTTTTTCGGAACAATAGTTATTCACTTTTTTCTTCTCCTGATCTCATGCAGTGGAGAGCTGAGTGACCCAAAAAAGACAAGTAAAATATTTCCCGGCTTTGAGTATTCAAAAGCAGTAGCCTACGATTATGATGGGTCGGAAAAAGGAGATTTAATTATTGAAAAAGGTAAAATTCATCATAGTGTAAAAAAACAAGTCGTCCTAAATAAAAAACAAATTGATGAACTAAGCGCAATTCTAAATGACAGTTCAAGTTATGGTGGTGATGTATCCCGCTGTTTTAAACCTCACTTGGGAATAGTTTTTTATGATGCAAAAGAAAAAGCAAAAGCACAGGTAAGTATTTGTTTTTTATGCAATCAACACAACGCGTTTCCACTTATAACTGCTCAGGAAAATATAAGAAACAATAGTCCCAGTAAATTACATGGCTACTCTAAAAAAGGAAGGAAAAAATTGATGAGCTTTTGTGAAAGTTTAGGTTTCTCGAATTGCAATAGTGATGAGAAAACTACAGAAGATAAATAATATATTTAGATAGAAAGGTTGGGGCAATCCCAACCTTTTGTTTTTATTTTGCCTATTATGCATTTTCATCATTGAAATTTCTTATATTTGCTCCAAGCCATAGACTTTTTTGAATAAAAATGTATAAATTATTATCATTCAGTCTATTGAATAAGATTTAATTGAAGCGCATAGGCGGAAAAATTATTGATCAAAACCTAATGAAGATATCATTAAACTGGCTAAAGGATTATTTAAAAACTGACTTGCCGGTATCAAACATAATAGAGTTACTTACCAATATTGGTCTTGAAGTAGAGGGGAGCGAAACAGTAGAAAGTATTAAAGGTGGCCTTAGTGGGCTTGTAATTGGTGAGGTATTGGAATGTGACAAACATCCCGATGCGGAAAAGTTATCTCTAACTAAAGTAAATGTGGGCTTATCAGACCCACTGTCTATTGTTTGCGGCGCACCAAACGTTGCAAAAGGACAAAGAGTTGTGGTAGCTACTGTAGGCGCTACACTCTACCCTGCCGCAGGAGATCCACTTCAGATTAAAAAATCAAAAATTAGAGGCGAGGTTTCTGAAGGGATGATTTGCGCCGAGGATGAAATTGGTCTTGGCAGCTCACATGCAGGCATTATGGTTTTAAGTCAGGATGCTGCTATCGGACTAAGCGCCTACGACTATTTCAATAGTATTGGTGGCTATAATGGCAAAAAAATTGAAAGCGATACCCTTATTGAAATCGGGTTGACGCCGAACCGTTCGGATGCAACTGGTCACTTAGGAGTAGCTTTTGACCTTGCTGCGGCCATAAAAATCAACTTTGAAGGGCATTCCAATTTCATAAAACCAGACGTTTCCAGCTTTGCCATTGAATCGAACAAACTAGACTTCAATGTTGAGGTATTGGACAGCTCCCGCTGCCCAAGATATTCCGGAATCTGTATCAAGGGCATAAAAGTAGCCGAATCGCCCGAATGGCTCAAAAACAGACTGAATGCCATAGGGGTAAATCCTATCAATAATGCAGTAGATGTCACGAACTTTGTTTTGCACGAGTTGGGACAACCACTACATGCATTCGACTATGACAAAATCAGCACTAAAAAGATTGTAGTTAAAACATTAGCAGCAGGCACTACTTTTACCACCTTAGATGGTATTGAGCGCAAACTCTTTGAAGAAGATCTGATAATTTGCGACGGAGCGTCAAAGCCGATGTGTATCGCAGGTGTTTTTGGCGGCCTGGATTCCGGCGTTAGTAATGATACGGTTAATATTTTCCTGGAATCGGCTCATTTCAATGCAAAAAGTATCCGCAAAAGCAGTATGTCGCATTTGCTTCGAACCGATGCTGCTTCCTGTTTTGAAAAAGGGACTGATCCGAATGTTACCGTTTATGCTTTAAAACGTGCAGCCCTCTTAGTTAAAGAGATTTGTGGCGGTGAAATTGCTTCTGATATTATTGATATTTACCCTAATCCGCTTACTCGACCTGAAGTAAAACTCAGTTACAGCAATGTCAGAAGATTGATTGGCGTAAATTTGGAAATTACGCGCATTAAAGAGGTATTGAGTGCTCTTGACATGCAAATTATTAGAGAGGATAGTGAATCAATAACGATCAGCGTTCCTACCAATAAATCGGATGTACTGAGAGAAGTGGATGTTATTGAAGAGATTTTAAGGATATACGGCTACAATAATATTGAAGCTGCACAAAACCTGAATGCCGCCCTGTCATATTCGCAAAAGCCAGAGGCCATGAAGGTAAAAAACAAAGTTTCTGAATGGCTTAGCGCAAATGGCTACTCAGAAATAATGGGACTTTCACTTTCAAAATCTGAATATTATTCCAGTATTTTGCCAATTGGTTCGGAAGAGTTGGTATTTATCAATAACACTTCAAATCAGCAGCTTGATATCTTACGTCCTGCAATGTTATTGGGCGGATTAGAAACAATTCTGCACAATCAGAACCGTCAGGTAAGTGATTTATTTTTATTTGAATTCGGAAAAACTTACCATGCTTTACCCGAGTCTAAGTATTTGGAACAGCAGCATTTGACAATATTTGTAAGTGGTTTTAGAAATGCAGAAAATTGGCTAAACTCAAAAAGAGAAAAAGTTAGTTTTTACACACTAAAATCTTCTGTGCAACAATTATTGTCGAAACTGGGTATCGATCTAAATGCTGCAAATCTAAAAGCTGAATACAGCGATAACCAAAAACCATGGGCATACTCGGTTCAGTACAAAAGAGGCAGAGATACTGTTGTGAGCATGGGTCGCGTACATCCGGAAATTGTTTTTGAAATGGATATTAAAAATCCGGTTTTCTATGCAGATATCAATTGGGATCTGGTACTGCAAATGCTAAAAAAACAGAAAGTTCAGTATAGTCAATTGCCAAAATTCCCCTCTATGAGAAGAGATCTGGCTTTGGTAGTTGATAAAAATTTGAATTTTGAACAGATTGTAACGATAGCCCGTAAACAAGGCAAAAATTTACTTAAGGATATCAACCTTTTTGATGTTTATGAAAATGCAGAACATTTGGGAACAGACAAAAAATCTTATGCAGTAAGTTTTATTTTTTTGGATGAAAATAAAACACTTAAAGACCAGGAAGTGGATGATATTATGAACAGAATGATGAATAGTTACGAAAAGGAACTTAATGCTTTAATCAGGAAATAATAATTCTGATTTTACTTTGTAAATGACACAAATTCAGAATATTGACGACTTAATTTATCAAATAATTCAACCTAGTATTCATTAAAATCTAATTGAGCTTAAAAAGACAAAAATGAACTTTGTTTTTTAAAAATTTAATGCCGGTTGATTAAGTAAGTTTGTCAATTCTTTCTAAAAACTCAGCACCTCAAAGAGTTAAAAATAGAGGGCTTTTGAATCGTCCGTTTTTAATAAGGGCGCTTTTATGAACACTTTTTAATACAAGAAACATGGGAATATTAGAAATAGTAATAGGAATGGTTGTTGGACTTGGCGGAGGATTCTTTGGAGGTCAGGCTGTAGCCAAAAGCCTCATTAGAAAAAAAGAAGGTGATATCGACTCCAAAATGGAGAGATTATTAGGCGAAGCCAAAGCCAAAGCTGAGCAAAAAGAAACAGAAGCAAAAGACCAGGCCAATCGGATAATCGCCGATGCAAGGGATAAAAGCGAAGACCTCAAGCGCAAGAAAATGCTCGAAGCCAAAGAACATTGGGTTCAGCGCAAAGAAGAATTCGAAGCCAAAACCAGCAAAAGAGAACAAGCAGTTAAGACTGTTGAATTGACTTTGAAGGAAAAAGAAAATGAGCTAAAGCTAAAAGAGAAAGATTATCAGCGTATTACTAAAGAAAATGATAAAGTAAGAGAAACGCTGGAGCTTCAACTCTTACATGTGGAATCTCAAAAAGCTATGCTTGAAAATAAAGAGCAGGAGTTTCAAAAAGGCTTGGAAAAAATCGCCAAAATGTCGGTTCAGGAAGCCAAAGAGGAACTTATCAAAAGTATTAAAGATAAGGCCGAATCTGATGCAATCACCTTTGTCAAAGATCGTTTGGAAGAAGCTAAGCTTACCGCTAATAAGGAAGCTAAGAAAATTGTCATTCAGACTATTCAGCGCATGGCCGCTGAATACACTATTGAAAATACAGTTTCTGTTTTCCAACTCGACTCTGATGACCTTAAAGGACAAATTATCGGACGCGAAGGTCGTAATATCAGAGCATTGGAAGCTGCAACCGGAGTTGAAATCATCGTAGATGACACCCCTGAGGCCATCATTATATCGAGTTTCGATCCAGTTCGCCGCGAAATTTGTCGCCTTTCTCTTCAAAGACTGGTTGCCGATGGACGTATTCATCCGGCCCGCATCGAGGAGGTTGTTGCCAAAACCAAAAAACAGATCGAAGAACAGATCATGGAAATTGGACAGCGCACTGCAATTGAATTGAATATTCACGGATTACAACCGCCGCTTATACGTATGGTAGGTCGTATGCGCTTCCGTTCATCTTATGGACAAAACCTATTGAAGCACTCCATAGAAGTTGCTAAATTATGCGCAACAATGGCTGCAGAATTAGGCCTTTCACCGCGTGAGATAAAACTTGCCAAACGTGCAGGTCTATTACACGACATTGGAAAAGTGTCTGAGGAAGAAACTGAACTTTCTCACGCTCTCTTGGGTATGAAACTCTGCGAAAAACACGGAGAGATTCCAGCAGTTGTAAATGCTGTAGGTGCCCACCACGATGAGATAGAAATGAAATACATCATCTCTCCTATCATTCAGGCCTGTGATGCTATTTCAGGTGCACGCCCTGGTGCCAGACGCGAGATCTTGGAAAGCTATATGCAGCGTATCAATGAACTTGAGCAGATTGCTATGAGCTACGAAGGTGTACAGAAGGTATATGCCATGCAAGCCGGTCGTGAATTACGCGTTATTGTAGAAGCAGAAAAAGTAACAGATGAAAAGTCTGACGAGTTGTCATTCCTGATTTCTCAGCAGATCCAGAACGAAATGCAGTATCCCGGACAAATAAAAGTTACGGTTATCCGCGAAAAACGATCTGTAGCATTTGCTAGATAATTTCAGATATTCAAAATTATTATGGCCTGTCGCTTGTTAGCGGCAGGTCTTTTAAATTTAGCAGCCCTATGAATGCGCTAAAGAAGGCTTTAGAAAGGCTTAAATTCAGGTGGACACCAAAACACTTGAATCACATTGCCGAAAACATTGCAATAAAGAAAAGAAATATATCTTTTCTGGCAATCAATGCACTTTTCAGACAAAAATCCTTCGAGATTGCCAAATCTGCATCCTTCTACAGCGATAGTTATATAATAAAAGGAAAGGTTCCTTTGCAAAAGAATGACCTTTTGAGAACTATTGAAGACGAATTGATTGTTGTATTCAGATTAGATAGGGAATTAAATATTATTGTAATAACAGCATACAGCTCAAGTGATGAATTCTAAAACAAAAGACCTCAACGATCAACTGATTCAGAAAATGCAGGTCGAAGAACTAAAAGAAATGGTATCAAATTTACAATTTGAAACATTTGTTAGAAAGACAGATATTTTTGATCTTGATGACGAATCGGACATAAATGATTCATCGGAATTTATTTCCGCCGATAATGAAAAATAGGCCATCTTGAACTTTTGATTATCATAGTATCAGCAGTCTTTTTGGCGATTGATACAATTGAGTGCTGATTGAGATTAAGCAAATATCTTAGCTTTAGTTTATGAAAAACCTCTTGATTTTCTTCCTGTCCCTACTATTGGTACCACAAATATCATTTTCACAGGATTTTAATTATAAAATTAGCGCTGAAAGTCCATCTTATCAGGTTTCTTTTCCAGCTGAACCTGATCTCAAAAACATTGAGGAAAAACAATATTTTGCCTTACAATATTCGGTTTTGTATAAGAATACTGCTTATAGTTTCAGCGTATTGACCATACCTGACAGTATTGAGGATAAAAAATTTGTAATGAATTCCATTCATGTAGCTTTTAAAAAGACTATGGATATTTTCAACAAATATGAAATCTGTTTGAACGATAGCAAAATATGCGGTATGTATTATGAAGGCATTTCAAAAAAGGTAAACACTTTGGCCCGTTTCCAGATTTATTTCCATAAAAACTATGCTTTCTTCATTGGTCTGAGCCGTGCAAAGAAAATGCCCTCCAAAAAACTGATGGAAAGATTTATAAAGACAATTCGTATTGAATAGCATCTTTCAAAATAAAAAACTCCGCCTGAGTATAATTCTGACGGAGTGAAATTTATGATATTCAGCTTAAAGCTATTTCAATAGTTGTTGCGCATCGACTGATTTCAAAAATTCAATCGTTTTAATCAGGTCCTGATGGAAAATTCTATCCTCTTCAATTGGCGCAACAATTTTGCGATAAGATTCCAATACTTTTTCAATTGCGCTGCCGCTTTTACCCTCTCTGAGCCAAAGTCCCTGAGCAGCAGCCATAAATTCAATAGCTAATAGACGCTCCAGATTTTCTACTACTCTATATAGCTTTGTTCCGGCATTGGCAGCCATACTCACGTGATCTTCCTGGCCATTGCAGGAAACAATAGAATCGACAGAAGCAGGGGTGCACAATTGTTTGTTCTGACTTACGATGGATGCAGCGGTATATTGCCCAATCATCAAGCCTGAGTTAAGTCCAGAATTTTTTGTCAGGAAAGCAGGCAATCCACGATGTCCGCCTATGAGTTGATAGAGTCTTCTTTCGGAAATACTGCCCAATTCAGCAAGTGCCATTGCCAGAAAATCGAGCGGCAAGGCAAGGACCTGTGCGTGAAAATTTCCACCAGATAAGATAGTATCTGAATCGGGAAAGATATTTGGGTTATCGGTTACACTGTTTATTTCCGTCTCCAATACAGATTTTACATAATTGATACTATCTTTTGAAGCACCATGAACCTGAGGAACGCAGCGGAAAGAATAGGGATCCTGCACCACATTTTTAGGTTGTTTGGCCAATACGCTGTCCTTGAGTAGTTTTCTGATATTTTCAGCCGTTTTGAGCTGTCCCGCATGCGGACGAATAAGATGCAAACGCTCGTCGAAGGGAGACATTACGCAAGCGAAGGCATCGGCTGACATGGCTGCAATCAAGTCGGCAAGTGCTGAAAGACGTTCCGATTCAATCATTGCCCAAACACCATAAGCCAATGAAAATTGGGTGCCATTTAGTAGCGCAAGTCCTTCTTTCATCTGCAGGCGCAAAGGCTCCCAATCCTTTTCCTTCAATACTTCTTCAGTTGGTCTTCTTATTCCTTTTTCCCAAAGCTCACCCTCTCCTATTAGCGGAAGACTTAAATGTGCCAAAGGTGCCAAATCGCCCGATGCCCCAAGAGAGCCTAGTTGAAAAATCACAGGAAATAAATCAGCATTATAAAAATCTGTTAGACGTTGCAAACTAAGGGGACTTATTCCTGAGTATCCGTAAGACAAATTCTTAATTTTCAGCAAGAGCATAATTTTTACCACTTCTGGTGGCACTGTGTCTCCTATACCAAAGGCATGTGATTTTACGAGATTACGCTGAAGGGCTTCAAGAGCTTCATTTTCTATTTTAACATCACATAGCGATCCAAAACCTGTGTTAATTCCATAAAAGCTACTGTCTGATGCAGCTACTTTAGCCTGTAAATAGTTGTAACATTCTTCAACTTTCCCTTTAGCGTCATCTGAAAGTTGAATAAAATCTTTACTTTTTAAAATTTCTTTAAGGCCATCAATATTTAAATGGTCAAGACCAATACTATACATATATCGTTTTGTTAGATGTAATGGTTAAAGATGCAAAATTAACAAATCTCAAATGCATTCAGCTTTTACTGAATTATTTTTTCAGATAAAACAAATGGCAGAATCATAATATATTCTATTTATTTCCAAGATTTTAATTTTTTATACCATTAAAACATTAAAATTATTTGAATCTGAATACATAATCTTAATTTTGCACTGTCTATATTCAAACTAGTATGATTACTACTTCAATTTCTGCAAAATTACGCATCTTATGGTCAGTACTGCTTTCGCTTGTACTGAGCAGTTCTGCATTTGCTGAAGTATTTTTTCTGAATACAGACAACAAAGAAAGTTCAGAACTAAATTTCCTTGATGAGGAATCAAAAGCCGAAAGTGAAAAATCGGAAGAGAACAATAGTAGGAAACAAAATGAAAATTCCTTTGAATTTTCAGGATCTGAAGGAGAATCCAATGCGCTTTTTACTGGATTTGATTACTTAGATTATTATGCAGTATACTCACGCTGCAACTGCTCCTATTTTTATTACCCACATGTCAATCCAGCTGAATTATCAATCTTTCAACCGAAAGATTATATCGGCACTTCTTTGTTTGTACTATACCACAAGCTGGTATTTTACGACCTGATTATCAATTTGCATTAGACCAATTAGGTTGGTCATTTTTGGCATTCAACGCCAGGTATTAAATCAATTTGTGCAATACAAATTGAAATATTCATGCATTTAATTGGGAAAACACTTTACAATTACACTCCAAGGCCTCATACACTGGAAGATTCTTTACCAAGAAGAATTGAGAATAGTGTTTATATACTCTCTCTAAAAGAGTGGAATATTGATAAATTCCTGAATAAGCTTATTTTTTCACCTTTAAAAAAATTGGGACAAAGAATAGCATTTGCCAACCTTGTAAATCTTTTTATTTTATTTGTACCAACTTACCTGATTGGTCTTTTTCTGCTTTTTAATAAAAATTATATCCCTTATTTTATTGCTCCACACCTGTCAGAATTTTTTGCTTTTTTAGCTTTATTGATGATTCTCAGAGCATTTGGGGAACGTAAATCTCCAAAACTTGCATGGACATTGGTGTTACTGAATCATTTCTGGATTGTTTTGGCAGTAAATTTCAATTAAAATTTTGATTTGAGCCACACATTGATTTTCATGAGTGGAATCTTACCCGCCTCCATTTTGGGCTATATTGTACTTTATCTGCTTGCAAAAAAAGAACCCGACAATTTTAGTCTGAATCAATATTATGGACACTCCTTCGAGTACAAAAATCTTTCAGTGCTATTTTTATTATCCTGTTTGGGTTTGATGGGCTTTCCAATAACTGCATCCTTTATTGGAGAGGATTTAATTTTAAGTCACATTCACGATGCCGACTTTTTACTCGCCTTCCTCATGTCATTGAGTTTTATCATGGGGGGCATAGCAAGCATTAGAATGTATGCAAGATTATTTTTAGGACCGCATATAAAAACCTACCATGCAGTACCTTTTAAAAATTCCTAGCTCTTAAAATTTAATATTTGTCCATCCAGGAGAATACCTTTTGTACGATTCCTTCTTTATTGGTCTGAATATATTCCAAAAAGGCTTTTGCTACAGGCGAAAGCCTTTTATTTTTAAGATAAACCAAGCGCCATTGATTGTCAATTGGGAACCCTTCTTTTTGAATGATTTTAATTTGTCCGTTCTCGAGTTCATTTTTAATACTGACCAAGGGCAAAAGAGAATATCCTAAACCTGCAACGACCGCCTGCTTTACAGCTTCATTCGACCTTAATTGAAAACGGTATTTCGGATTATATTTGTTCAAATCGAAAAAACGTTGCATAATTAGCCTGGTTCCAGATCCCTCTTCCCTGTGAATAAGTGGCAAAGTACTGATATCACTGGTAAAATCACCCTTTCCGTCTCCCACCAAATATAGTCTGTTAGGCATGAGTAATTCTTCTTTTAACTCAATATGTTCAGGCAAAACATTTATCAATGCAAAATCAACTTCATTTTTCTCAAGACTTAATACAACTTCTCTTCTGTTTGTTACATCAATGTCTATGTCTACGCCCTCATTTTCATCTATAAAGCCTTTCAGAAAGTAGGGCAAAACATATTTTCCAGTAGAAACAGAAGCTATTTTCAACTTACCTGCTAGAAGGCCTTTATATTGTTTGGTACGATAATCAATAAAATCTACCTCCTCCAAAATTTTTGAGGCAATCTGATAAAGTTCCTGCCCAAAATCGGTTATCTGAAGCTGCCTGCCCAATAATTCGGTAATAGGCATATCGAATTGTTCCTGCAAATTTTTCAATTGTATAGAAACGGCTGGCTGAGTCATATTTAATGCCTCTGCTGCTTTTGTAATACTGCGGCAATCAACTACTTTTTGAAAGACCCTTAATTGGTGAAGCGTGTAATTCATAATTATATTTTATAAAATAAAGCACTAATATAAATATAAGTTTATAATTAACATTCATATTTTTGCAATTATTTCAATAAAGTATAAATAATTTTTATGAATTTAGATTTATTGCTCAGCAATTTAAGCAGCCCTGCCTTACTTTTCTTCGCTTTAGGCATTTTTGCCGTACAAGTAAAAAGCGATTTGAATATTCCTGAAAATTCATCTAAATTCATCTCTCTTTATCTCTTGTTTTCAATTGGCTTCAAAGGTGGTCAGGAACTTTCACATAGTACATTCAGCCTTGAAATTCTATGGTCGGTATTATTGGGCGTTACATTTTCAATAATAGTTCCTATCTACAGCTTTTTCCTGCTAAAGAAAAAACTGGGCGTTCAAAATGCTGGTGCAATTGCTGCTGCTTATGGTTCTGTTAGTGCAGTAACATTTGTAACGGCGAGTACTTTTTTGGAAGCACAGGGAATGCAGTTTAGCGGCTATATGGTTGCTGTAATGGCTTTGATGGAAGCTCCGGCAATTGTGATAGGTGTACTCCTGTTAAGGTTGAATGATCAAAATGAAAATAATGAAAAATTAAAAATTGGAAAGCTAATCGGGCATTCTCTAAGCAACGGCAGCGTTTTGATAATTTTGGGCAGCTTAGTGATAGGGTTTCTTGCAAATGAGGAACAGGCTCAGGGAATAAAACCATTTACAACAGACCTTTTTAAAGGATTTTTGGCAATTTTCTTATTGGATATGGGCATAGTGAGCGGAAAAGGCCTGGGAGTTTTCAAACGCTATGGCTGGTTTACGATTATTTTTGCCATTGTAATTCCACTGATAAACGGTATTGCTGCAGCACTTATCAGCAGTCTTGTCACTTCCGATCCCTCTAACCGTTTTATCTTTTCAATTTTAGCCGCGAGTGCGTCATATATTGCCGTGCCTGCTGCTATGAAACTAGCCGCACCGAGAGCCAATCCCGGACTTTATGTACCAATGGCCCTGGCTGTTACATTTCCATTCAATATTTCTCTGGGAATGCCCCTATATATGATGGTGATAATGAATACAAATTGAAATTTTTGCAATAAAAACAAGGAGTTTAGTTTTCTGAAATAAAATCACTACATTTGCTGCGTCTTTGCGAAAGCTAGACCGATAGGTTTCTCTTTCATCTTTTACCATTCAACTTTTCTCTTCAATAATATGCTGACAGTTAGCAATTTATCGATGCGTTTTGGAAAACGTATTCTCTTCGACGAAGTAAATGTAGTATTTTCAACAGGCAATTGCTATGGCGTTATTGGTGCCAATGGTGCCGGAAAATCAACCTTTCTAAAAATCCTTTCAGGCGAAATGGATCCGACAACCGGACAAATTTCTCTCGAGCCAGGTACACGTATGTCGGTCCTGAAACAGGATCATTTTGCATTTGATGAATTTACGCCGCTGAACACTGTTTTCATGGGGCATAAAAGCCTTTATCAAATCAAATCCGAATTAGATGTGATTTATCTCAAAGAGGATTTTAGCGATGAAGATGGTATCAGAGCAGGTGAATTAAGTGCTGAATTTGACGAAATGGGTGGATGGACTGCAGAAAGTGATGCTGCAGAACTACTTAGTAACTTGGGTGTAAATGTCGACCTACACCACAAGCAAATGAAAGAACTCAATACGAATCAGAAAGTTCGTGTTCTTTTAGCGCAGGCACTTTTCGGAAACCCTGAGGTTTTGGTTCTAGATGAGCCTACCAATGACTTGGATGCCGACACTATTTTCTGGCTCGAGAACTTCCTGGCAGATTTCAAAAATACCGTGATTGTGGTTTCCCACGACCGTCACTTTCTCGATGCGGTGTGTACACACATTGCCGATGTTGACCGTATGAAAATTTCACTCTTTACGGGTAATTATACTTTCTGGTACGAATCGAGCCAATTGGCCGCCCGTCAGATGGCCGATAAAAACAAAAAGGCTGAACAGAAACGAAAAGAATTGATGGACTTTATTGCTCGATTCTCGGCCAATGCTTCTAAAGCCAAACAGGCAACGAGCCGTAAAAAGGCATTAGATAAACTTAATATTGATGAAATTCAGCCCTCGACCCGTAAATATCCGGGCATAGTTTTCAAACAGACCCGTGAGGTGGGCGATCAGATTCTTTCTGTTCGCGATCTTAAATTCTCAATTGGAGATGAGCTACTTTTCGATAAAATAAGTTTCACCATCGAAAAGGGACAAAAAATCGCTTTCCTTTCGAAAAACTCATTGGCTTTAACCAAATTTTTTGAATGTCTGGTTGCTGAACATGGAATTCAACCCAATGCAGGTACAATAGAATGGGGAATTACCGTAAAACATAGCTTCCTACCGAATGAAAACAGCCGCTATTTTAATGTTGATATGAATTTGGTGGACTGGCTTCGTCAGTATTCACAGGAAAAGGATGAAACCTTTATACGTGGATTTTTGGGACGTATGCTATTTTCCGGTGAAGAAACACAAAAATCATCTAATGTTCTTTCCGGTGGC
>JBILRK010000205.1:0-4921 GCA_044372705.1 Saprospira sp.
AGACTTCAGACTTTTTAAAAGCTAACATCTGATGTCTGACAATCTCCATAAACAGAAAAGGCCACCCTCGCGGGCAGCCCTTCTATTTTTGACTTTGGACAGCAGAGATTTAGTCTAAAAATCTAGTATCTGACGTCTAATGTCTCAAGTCTGTCTGTCTCTAGTCCCCAAAACAAAGGTCGCCCCACAATATTTTAAGCTTAAAAAATTTAAATTTTGGTCTAACTATATCTTCGCTTTGTTATTTTTTAATATTTTTAGAGCATCAAAAAACTATGTTTCGAAAATTAGCTGAATAGCACATCAATATTTTTAATGAATCTGAGGCTCGCCATAATATTTTACTTTCTGACTTTATTAGGCTATCAAACTAAAGCTCAGACTATTACAATCAGTGGCAGGGTTGTAGATGACGATACCGACGAGGGCGTGTCATTTTGCAGCGTTTTCCTCAATAGCAGTACTCCTATTGGGGTTACCTCCGATTTGGATGGCAACTATACCTTTCAGATTGATTTTTCCTTGGTAAATGGCGATTCCATCGGTGCGGTATCTATTGGATACAATACCAACATGAAGCCAATTTCAAAAACTCAAGCCGAACAGACCATCAATTTCAGGCTCAAAAGCGCATCGCTCACCATGGGCGAAGTAATCGTAATTGCTGGTGAAAATCCGGCCAATGAAATTGTACGTCAGATTATTAAAAACAAAAAGCGTAATGTTCCAAAAAACTTCGAAAGTTATGAGGTGGAACTTTATTCGAAAACAGAACTGGATTTGAATAATATCGATCCCGACATGAAGGACAATAAAATTTTCAAGGAAGTTCAGTTCATTTTTGAAAATGTCGATTCTGTATCGGATGTAAAACCATTCCTGCCTGCTTATGTCGCAGAGCGGCTTTACGACATTTATTACACCAAAAAAGCACAATCGGAAAAAGAAATAATCAAGGCTCAAAAAGTGTCGGGAATAAGCAACAGTTCAGTTGTGGATTTTATTAACCGCCTTCACGAGAAGTACAGCATTTATGACAATTATATAACAATGCTGGGCAAGGAATTCATCAGTCCTTTTTCCAACAATGCCCTGCTCACTTATGAGTTCTACATCCTCGATAGTACCTTTATTCAGAACGAATGGAGTTACAAATTAAAATTCAAACCAAAGCGCAAACAGGAAAACACTTTCTATGGCGATTTTTGGGTTTCGATGGAAAATTATGGCGTAGAGATTGTAAACATGCGCATGAGTCCCGATGTAAATATCAATTTGGTCAACAGGGTCATTATCTATCAGGAATTTCTGAAACAGGACAGTCTGTGGCTTCCCTACAAGGAAAAAACCATCATCGATTTTGCCACAGATAAGACCGAAAAAAGACCCGGCATCATTGGTCGAAAGACACAGATGTACAGGAATTTTAAGGTTGATGATGTGGCAACGGCTGAAAATTATCAAAAGGCCGACCCAGAGGAAATTGATTGGCAAAAAGTAAACAAAGATGCCGACTTTTGGGAGGAAAACCGACATGAAGAGCTAAGCAAAAATGAAGAGGCCGTTTACCGCATGGTCGATAGTATCAAGCAGGTGCCAGTGTATAAAACTGTTGCCGATCTAATTAATACCCTAGGCGGAGGTTATCAAGTCATCGGCCCAATTGAGCTGGGTGCATGGTGGGACATTTTAAACATCAATAATCGAGAGGGTTGGCGCATTGGAATGGGACTTGGGACGAGCTATAAATTTAGTAAAAAACTCAGGCTTTACGGTTATGGGGCTTATGGTTTCTGGGATAAACAATGGAAATACCGAGGACTTTTTGAATATGTTTTTAACCATTATCGTCGTCAGGAAATTGGTGCACAATATAGGAATGATGTGATGTTTGAAAATAGAAGTACCGAGGAGCCTTCCACACAGGGACTTTTTGCCGGTTTTATCAGAAGAGGTGGCATTCCACCTAAAATTTTGCAGGTAAGGGAAGCTAAGGCATTTTATCATCATACCTGGAAAAAGGGTTGGTCGAATCATCTCGCAGTATTGCACAGAGAACTAAGACCTTTTGGTGATGCAGAGACAATCTCGGGCAAAGGATTTAATTATGCTTATTTGCCAAATCCCAGCGATGTGAATCTGATTGACAAAAGTATTAAAACGGCTGAAGTCCTTTTCAGGCTTAGATATGCGTACAAAGAAAAACTGTTGCGTGGTAATTTTTCTGACATAAGCTTGGGCTCTGTATATCCGATTCTATCACTTACCTACACAGCAGGCATTAAGGGAATTCTAGGTTCAGAACACAATTACCACAGACTAAATCTAAATCTAGACCACTGGTTCTATGTGGGCGCTGCGGGCTGGTTAGAGTACAATATCGATGCCGGTAAGATATTCGGAAATGTACCCTTTTTGTTGTTGGAAACTCATCCGGGCAACGATGCTTTCTTTTACAACGGCAATGCTTATAACATGATGAACAGCTTTGAGTTTGTAAGCGATACCTGGGTAGGACTAAGACTTGAGCAACATTTCGACGGATTTTTTCTAAATAGAATTCCGCTTCTCAGAAAACTAAAATGGCGCGAAGTAGCCTTCTTCAGAGGCGTTTATGGCAAACTGTCAAAAGAAAATGAAGAGGCCAACCGACTGAATCTTCAGTCAAATGGGGGGCCTTATTACGGCAGCCTCAATCAGGGGCCCTATATGGAAACCGGTTTTGGCATTGAAAATATTTTCAAATTTATCCGCATCGATGCCCTGTGGCGCCTCAGCTATCGAGAAAATGTCAATGCCCAGAAATTTTCAGTAAGGTTTACGCTGGACTTTAATTTTTAAAGGTATAATATCATCCAGCATCACAGAACTTGTTGGTTAATCAGTATATTTTTTAACCTTTCCTGCCCTATCTTTGTTTAGTTTGGAGATTTTCATATGCCAGATTATCAGACTTCTTGAAAATATTATTGATAAAGTCCAGATACCTGATACTCGATACTTGATTCATCTTTCATCTCATCTCATATATGTACCGAAGTTTAAAAGAAGCCGCCCTCGACCTCGAAAAACACAAAGAGCTCATCCGCATAAAAACCGAACTGGATCCAAATCTTGAAATGGCAGAAGTTCACCGTAGAATTTTTGATGCCAAAGGCCCTGCGCTGCTTTTCGAAAATGTAAAAGGCAGTACTTTTCCTGCGCTTTCTAATCTTTACGGAACAATAGATCGCACTCGTTTTTTGTTTAGAGATACCCTTGCCAAGGTGCAGAAGATAATTGAATTGAAAATCGATCCAATGCTCGCCCTGAAAAAGCCCGGTAAATACTGGCGTTCGGGATTTACGGCTTTGACTGCACTTCCTCAAAAAGCATGGCGCAAACCAATCAAATACGGACAAACAACTATCGACAAACTGCCACTTATAAAATCATGGCCAATGGACGGTGGTGCCTTTGTTACACTGCCACAGGTCTTCAGTATGGCTCCCGGTGATAAAAATATCATGCGTTCTAATCTGGGAATGTACCGCATACAGTTGAGTGGCAATCAGTACGAACTGAATAAGGAAATTGGTCTGCACTATCAGCTGCACCGCGGAATTGGCGTACATCATAGCATGTACAATAAAAGTCAGGATCCATTTAAAGTCAGTGTTTTTGTAGGAGGTCCGCCCTCGCATGCTTTTTCTGCCATCATGCCATTGCCAGAAGGATTGTCTGAGCTGACCTTTGCTGGTTTGCTCAATGGGCGAAGTTTTAGATATTTTTGGGAAAACGGTTTCGGCATTTCAGCCGATGCGGATTTTGTCATCACAGGCACAGTGGTCAAAGACAAGAAAATGCCCGAAGGACCCTTTGGCGACCACCTCGGCTATTATTCCCTCGAGCATGACTTTCCTGTGATGGAAGTAGATAAGGTTTATCACCGCAAGGATGCTATCTGGCATTTTAGCGTTGTGGGCCGCCCCCCAGCCGAGGATTCTAGCTTTGGCTATCTAATTCATGAATTGGTGAAAGACCTGACACCGCAGGAATTTCCCGGATTAAAAGACCTGCACGCCGTAGATGCGGCAGGTGTGCATCCGCTTCTGCTGGCTGTTGGCAGCGAGCGCTATATGCCTTTCCGAGAGCGCAAACCGGAGGAAATTCTTACTATTGCAAACCGAATTTTGGGAACCGGACAAACCTCGTTGGCTAAATTTCTAATCATTGCCGCACAGGAAGACAATCCCGATTTGGATAGCCACGACATTGGATATTTTTTCAAACATGTGCTAGAACGTATCGATTGGCGCAGAGATTTACATTTTCAGACAAAAACTACCATCGATACCCTCGATTATTCCGGAAATGGCTGGAACGAGGGCTCCAAAGTCATCATGGCCTGCTGTGGCCCAAAATTGAGAAATCTCTCCACAACTTTACCTGATAATTTCTCTTTGCCCGATGGTTTCAGTGAACCAAAAATTGCTTTGCCTGGAATTTTAGCGATTAAAACCCGAGCCTACAGTGATCAGAAAACCGCCGAAACAGAAGTTGAAAAACTGGAGGCACATATTAGCAATTACGATCTGAAAGAAATTGCGATGATTCTTCTGGTCGATGACAGCGAATTCACAGCTTTCAATCTAAATAATTTTGTCTGGGTCACCTTTACAAGAGCCAATCCTTCGCATGATATTTACGGTGTGGGCAGCTTTACAGAACATAAACACTGGGGCTGTAGCGGGCCACTCATCATCGATGCCAGGGTAAAACCGCATCATGCACCTGCCCTCGAAGTGGATAAAAAGATAAAGGAAAAGGTGGATAAGCTTTTTGCCAAGGGCGGAGAATTGGAAAAATGGGGATAGTATTCAAGCTCAAAATTCGAAGTGTTAGCGTTCAGTAACCATGGAAAATGAGACGAATTAGAGGT
>JBILRK010000207.1:0-4908 GCA_044372705.1 Saprospira sp.
AGCCAATTAGGCAAAAGCGCATTGGCAGGGTCACGAAACATCATACCTACATTGGTAGCATGTTCGCGGCTCGAGTAAAAATCAGTATAATCGCCAATCTGAACAGGAAGTAGAAGCTGAACATCATAAAGCCCCTGAAGAATTTTTGCTTTTGCTTTTTCATCGTCTCTTATCAAAGAATTTTCACTTGCAAACAGCTCGGCAATTCTATCTCTCAGCGCCAGTGTTTTTTGTTTGCCAAGCGCCATAAACTCATTGATATATTTTTGCGAGAAAACCGATTTAATAAGGTCTAAATCGTTAAAATATCCCATTTCGGCCATTGACTGTAGGTCAATAACCGTATCCCCAATGATTGTAGCCATACGGGGCGATTTGTTCGATGTTTTAAAAATACCAAATGGAATATTCTGAATCGGAAAATCTGAATCTTTTGGGACATTTATCCAAGAGCTCAATTGAGGATCGTTTGCTTTTAACATGTTTTTTGTCTGTATTTTTGATTATAATGATTTTATATCAAATTTTATTTAAGTAGTCAATTAAAAAATGGTGCATCAGGCGAATACCATAGCCTGTACCACCCTTTACCTTATAATTGCTTTCCTTTTGCGAGAATGCTACACCAGCTATGTCGAAATGCATCCAGGGATAATCGGTAAAATGTTCCAGAAACTTTCCGGCTGTAATTGCACCGCCAAAAGCACCGCCAACATTTTTCAGATCGGCAATGTCCGATTTAATTTCATCGCCATATTCATCCCAAAGCGGAAACTCTACAACACGTTCATAGCTATTATCGCCGGCATTTTTTACGAGATGTTTAATTTCATCCGAAACATTGCCCATGATAACTGAGGCAATAGGACCGATGGCTACAGCAGCTGCTCCTGTGAGTGTTGCAAAATCGAAAACAAATTCAGGATCGTACTTTTTGGCATAATGCAAGGCATCTGCCAATATCATTCTGCCCTCAGCATCTGTATTTAATACCTCAACAAAGCTGCCGCTATACATTTTTATCACATCGCCAGGAACATAGGCGTTTTCGCCTGGTCGGTTATCCGTAGCTGGTACTAAACCAATTACATGCAGCGGCAATTTAAGCTTGGCAACCAGATAAAGTACACCAACCACCACAGCAGCTCCGGCCATATCACATTTCATATAGTCCATCGAGTTTGGCGTAGGTTTAAGGCTTAAACCGCCGGTATCGTAAACAACTCCCTTGCCAACCAATACAAGAGGCTTGCTGTTTTTGGCATTTTCGGGCTTCCACTCCATGATGTTAAAGGTAGGCGGGATTTTGCTGCCCATATTCACAGCCAAAAGTCCACCCATGCCTAATTCCTCAATTTGATGTTTATCGAAAGTTTCGCTTTTGTAGCCAGATTCTATGCCTAAAAGTTCAATTTCTTTAGCTAGCTGAACAGCATCAAGGGTTATAACAGGCTCGTTTACCAGGTTTCTGACAATGCAAACTGTTGAAATTACAGTTTTTAACTCTTCCAATTCAACAGCTGAAACAGTATTTTCAACTACTTGTAGCGTTTTAAATACCGAGGCCTGCTTATCAGAATGCTTAAAATATTTTATAAATTTATAGTTGCCTAATACTAAGCCCTCAACATAGGCTGCGCCTAAATTTTCCGATGCCTCATTTAGCAGCGTTACCGATTCGATTTTTGTTGATCTGAGCAGCGATATACGGCTGCCTGCATTCCGACGCATAAGTTCGGCTCTTAGCGCAGCATCTGTTTTATCCGATAAAAATTCAACAATTATCCATCTGCCAGCACTGTTGAGCATAACATAGGCAGCTTCTTCTTTTACCTGTTTTTCAAGTAAGCTTATTTCTGTGGCATTTAAATACTTCGACGCCCAGGAAAGGCTGTCTTTTCTTGATAGAATGATTAAATTTTCAGTCTCTTTTGAGTTGGCAACTGAAATAATATTTGTATTCAACATGATAATACTAAATTTGTGAGCTGCTAAATTATAACTTTGGCGCTGAATACTGAAATTTTTATTGAGCTTAATGCCATAAACAAAATATTTTCCAATCAATTTCAGGGTTTTAGTTCTGGCATCAGTTCAAATTCCTATGTTTTTAAATTATTTAGAGTTGAAAGCAAAAAAATCATTCGGCCAGCATTTTCTAAAAGAAGAATCCATATCCCAGAGAATTGCAAATAGCCTCGTTCATTTAGATCAATACAGTCATATTCTTGAAGTTGGTCCGGGCATGGGTATGCTAACCAAATATCTGCTGCAAATCCCAAATCATCAACTCACTGTTGTTGAAGCGGATATCGATATGGTCGATTATCTGAAGATACATTACAGTCAACTCCTTGGGCACATTATATCAGATGATTTTCTGAAAGTGAATCTGCAAGAATATTATAAAGACGAACAGTTTGCGATTATTGGAAATTTTCCCTACAATATTTCCTCTCAAATCATGATCAAAGCCCTCGATAACCGCGATAATGTCCCCGAAGTTGTTGGTATGTTTCAACGTGAGGTAGGAGAGCGTATAGCAGCTGGCCCAGGAAATAAAGAATATGGCGTATTAAGCGTACTGATGCAGGCTTATTACGATATTAAATATCTTTTTACGGTAAAACCTGGCAGTTTTAATCCTCCACCCAAGGTAATGTCGGGTGTAATAGCCCTTAGCAGAAAAGTTAATTATCGCGAATTGGGTTGTAACGACCATCTTTTCAGAATAATCGTAAAAGCAGCATTCAACCAAAGAAGGAAAATGCTTCGAAATTCCCTAAAACCATTTCTTCCAAAAGATATTATTGAATCAGATACATTTTATGAATTTAGACCCGAACAGCTTAGTGTTCAACAATTTGTATTTTTAACAAATCAGGTGGAGAAATTTCGCGAAAAAGATTCTGTTTAGTCAGTTTAGGTAAAAAATAATTATCTTCAAATAATCTTAATTAATTGTTAAGCCTTTGTTAGCAAAATCAAAGGGAAAATATTATATTTGTAGTCCGCATTAAACTGCACTGAAATGTCAAGAAGTAAATCGGCTGTTTTGATAACAGATGCCGTGCATGAGCTTTTGATTTCGGGACTCGAAGAAGCTGGTTTTGAATGTCACTACCTGCCCGATATTGATCCGAAAAATGTACCTGAAATAATAGAAGCTTACGTAGGCATTGTCATTAACAGCAAAATTACAGTTGATAGGTTGTTTTTGGAGCATGCGCCAAATCTTAAATTCATCGCCCGCCTGGGATCGGGATTGGAAATTATCGATTTGGAAGCAACAAAAGAAAAAGCGGTATTGGTACACCGTACACCCGATGGAAACTGTGATGCCGTATCCGAACATGCTTTGGGAATGCTTTTGGCCTTTGCCAACAATCTTTGTACTGCTAATGCAGATGTGCGAAATAAAATGTGGAGACGTGAGGAGTTGAGAGGATGGGAACTGATGGGCAAAACTATTGGAATTGTTGGCTTCGGTTTTACCGGAACGGCTTTTGCCAAAAGACTTTCTGGATTCGATGTAAAGGTATTAGCCTACGATAAATACAGAAAAGATTTTGCTAAAGAAATGCCCCACGTTACTGAGTCTTCAATGGAAATAATATTCGAAGAGGCAGATATCTTGAGTGTTCATCTGCCCTTGACCGAAGAGACCAAAGGATTGGTAAATGATGAGTTTTTGGAAAAATTCAAAAAACCAATTGTATTGATAAATACCGCAAGAGGAGAAATAGTTCTTACAAAATCGCTTTTGAATGCACTGGACAGCGGAAAATTAATTGGAGCCTGTCTCGATGTATTTGAAAATGAAAAACCTAAAACCTACACAGGCGAACAGGAAACTTTGTTTGCCAAATTGTTCGAACGACCTAATGTTTTACTGTCGCCACACATAGCAGGCTGGACACATGAATCTAAAAGACGCTTATCCCAACTTCTACTGCAAAGGATTCTAAATGAATCGGAGATGATATAATTTATGGCAAAAATGTAAATATGTTTTTGAGCACAGCTGCCAAATTTTATTTAGCTTAAAAATTTTTTATGCCCTTTGTATTTGGAATAAAGATACTTTATTACTAAAATTGCCCTTCGCTTTCGCAAAAGGCAAATTTTGTCTATTAAGATACGAATTATTTTTAAACTCAATTAATCTTAACATGGTTATGATTCGTTACATGATTTTACTCTTACTTCTGTGTTTTGGAATCGGAGCTGCCAATGCGCAGACTACTGGTGACCTGCAGGGTAAGGTGCTGGACGAAAACGGGGAACCTTTGCCTTACGCCAATGTTGCCTTATTTAAAGGTGGTACATTAGTAAGAGGTACTTCAACCGATTTCGACGGTTTGTACAACTTCTCAAACATGGAAGCCGGTACCTACGACATGGAAGTATCTTATGTTGGTCTGCCAACTAAAAGAACTGAAGGTGTTATTATCAAGGTTGGTCAAGTGATGAATTTTGATGTTTCTTACACTACTGAAGAAATTGCTACAGCAGTGGAAGGCGATTCCGGTAAAACCGTAATTGTAACGGCATTTAAAATTCCGCTGATCGAAGTTGACAACACTACCTCTGGTCAGACACTCGGTTCTGAGGACATTCAAAAACTCGCAACCCGCTCTATCAGCTCCATCAAAGCTACAACAGCCGGTGTATCTCAAAAAGATGAAGGCGAAGCAACAAATACCAACGGTAGCCGTAGTACCAGCGACGATACATACGTCGATGGTGTTCGTGTTATTGGTGGTGCTTCAATTCCAGAAACTGAAATTGATCAGATCCAGATCATTACTTCAGGTGTTCCTGCTGAATTTGGCGACGCAACAGGTGCGATTACCAATATCATCACAAAAGGTCCTTCATCTGAATTTAGCGGAGGTGTACAACTTG
>JBILRK010000208.1:0-4879 GCA_044372705.1 Saprospira sp.
TTTCATTTTATCAACAATATACTTTGGACCAACTGTCCACCCTACCCTAACTCCTGTTGCTGCAAATGCTTTAGAAAGTCCGTCGATAAAAATGGTATAAGGCCTCAAAGCCGGATTCAAACTAACAGGGTCGTAATGAAAGGTATCGCCATAAGTCAATGTCCAATAAATCTGATCGTACATGATATATAGTGGCTTACGACCTTCTTGCGCCCTTTTTACATTTTCATCAATCACCAAATCGCAAATTTCCTGTAGTCCTTCTTTGCTAAAAACTGTTCCGGTTGGATTGAGCGGAGAACAAAGCGCAAGGAGCGCAGCATCGCCAATATGAGGAGCAATCATTGCAGCCGTAGGCATAAAATTCGTTTCGGGAGTTGTCTCAATAAGCAGTTGCTGTGCATGTGAAAGATGACAATAATGATTGTTATTCCATGATGGAACAGGAAAAATCACCTTCTCGCCCGGATCAACAATTGCCTGATAAAGTGCGTAAATCAAGGGTCTTGCGCCTCCGGCAATCAACACTTCGTCATTGGCATTATACTCAAGTCCCTGTCTTTTTATCAAAAAAGAAGCAACGGCTTGACGCAATTCTGCAATACCGTTTCCTGCAGGATAATTGGTATGCCCTGCTCTGTAGGCCTCTATGATTGCTTCTGTAAGTTCTTCGGGAATAGGAAAAAGCTTAGGGTCGAAATCGCCAATAGTAAAATTGTAAATCTTCTCTCCTTGTTTTATTTTCTCGTTAATCTCACCCGCAAGTTTTATAATCTCCGACCCGATGAGATTTTCTGCCATTTTTGAAGCAAGCATCTTTGTTATATTTTGTGATTCTTAAATTTAACCCTCAAGGCCTACTGCCTATTGAGCGCAAAGGTAAGTTTTTCAATATTTATATTAAAACCTTTTTGATTTTTAGGAGAGGCTGAATCTTTCACACTTTCATCTTTGATTCTTTCCTCTACACAAGTACCTGGCTCCACCGCACTAAAAAAATCTTTCATTCGTTTCGCTTTCAATGCGGTATTAAAATACCGCCCTCTTTTGCTATTGTTTTTTCATAGGCTAAAGCCTTTTGAAAAAAATCGTTAAACGGAACTTCGTTTCTTTCAACTTCTAGAACTAACTAACGCAGAGCTCGCAAAGAACGCATGTAATCTACTACGCAAAGAAGCGCAAAGCAATATACTTTTACTATAATACTAGTCCCTAGTACCTAGTTACTAAACAACTGGCCAAGGGCTACTAAATAACTAGTACCTAGTACCTGGCTACTCTATACTAAATAAATCTTTCCTCTTTCATCTCGTCAGTATGACGAGACATTCTTTCACCCTTTCATTCTTATTGCTTAATACTCAACTTAGAAACATAGTTCTGATTTCCGCTTGTAAGTCTGACGATATAATTTCCGGAACCTAAATCTAGATTAACAATTTCAATCGCATGATTTACCCATTCTCTTGATTTTTCAGAATAGACCAACCTTCCCAACATATCGTAAATATCTATTTGTGCCTGGCCTTCAATTTGAGGTATAAACAGAGTAAAATCGCCTGAATTTGGATTAGGGAAAAGGTGCAAGGTATTATCTGTATTGTCAAAAATTCCGCTTTGTTTTTTCTTTACAATCGTACAATTGAAATCTTCGGCTATGTTTAAAATATGGAGCAAATGTGTCTGTGCTTCGAATAAGAAAATAGCACTTGAGCCGAATATAGGAAGATACTGTACATTTCCGTTCTCCTCCCATCTTAAATACAACTCTTCATCAAGCAATTGTTTGTCGACTATCCATTTTAGTTGCATGTTTTGTGTGCTGTTCATTTTTTTGGTAAAATGAAGGGTTTCTGACAAAGCCATGTAAATGCTGTCTTGCGTAAAACTACTGTCGCTTACCAATTCAACTCGGGTTCTTTCCTCTGATGTTACAGTTGCATATACATCGAAATAAACAGATTTATTCGCTTCAATATCAAAAGTTTGATTATTCATTATCCAAGGCGTTTCTGACAATTCTACCTGAATAATGGTATCTGACTCTATTTCTAATTCTTGAGTTTCAAGGCCCGAACCCTTTAGTGTGAGTACATAATGAGATCTTGGAATCGTGAATTGTTGTGAAGATTTTATTTCAGCAAAAAACTGATGATCTAAATAAATCTGTACTTTTTGTTCTTTTCGCATAGCGAATGAAACATTCATTTGTTCTTCTTTCTCATCCGTTATAATAAAATGATGATCTACTGAAAGCGTGTCATCTGCATTCATTGCATAAACCCGCACAGATTGATAACCCGAAACCAAATAAGGAATAGCAAGGATACTATCTGAATAGTTATAAATCTCTGGATGTAAAACGTCATCATAATACAACTGATAATGTGTAAAATTCTCTCCTTTTATCTTTAGCTGAATATCATTAGCAGGAACAAAAAGTGATTGGTTCTGCAATGAGACTTCAACCTTTATTGGATTTGAGATTTTGGGGAAGAGCGGAACATAATATTTACCTCGAGCATTCAAGTTCTCATTAACAACAAATTTCAAGTCATCGTATCCTTTTCTGACAACCCATAAACTGTCTTCCGGCAATATGTAGTTAGACGAAATAAAATTGGAACTCAGCTGTTCGGTCGATCCGCTAAAGAACCAGTCTTCATCGTTTTTGAACCAAATTTCTGCACCACTCAGGGGCGATCCTACAGTTTGTACCCATAAAAACTGATCCTCCTGCCCCATTGAAATGAGCGGACTCATTGATCTATTTGCCGTAGCCTGATTTGAAACGGTAAAATAATTGGCCATAGACAAAACTCTTTTGTTCCAATTTGAGGTTCGATTAGGATCTTGAAAGATGTTTTCTATCGTCCATTTATAGGTTTCTCCAGCATCTAAGGCAGGAATTTGCAATGCACTATTTCCAGTGATGAGAATATCATGTTGCAATCGATAACAGGTGCCAAACAATTTATATAGTTTAAACTTGTAACCTTTGATTTGTGGATGAAGAGCCCATCTAAAATCGGGAGTTGTGGAATTCACAATAGGAATGCTGCTATCATCGCCTGGAACGATCAACTCCGGCTTAGCCCTAATCCAACTTGACCAAATACCTTGAGAACGGTCGGTAATAGTGTATTTGTTGTTTTGCTTTTTGATAGGTAAGCTACCATTTATATGCATTGGCACATTTGATCCTGCATTTTGTTGAATTACTCTGATAGAACTGATTGCATTACTATCTACAGGACCTCCTTTAGCTATAACAACATGACCATGCGGATGGCGGAAAGCAGTTCTGGATATAATATCGTCTGTTGTTGGTGGCACAGTTGACTGACCATTTACAAATTTTCTGAAACCTGTTCTATGATTTGCATTCACGTTGCTATATGCTACCCCATCTCCACGTCCAACCAAAATTTTAAATCTAGTTGTATAATAGCGTGGGGGCAATTCCGCACACTGCCATCCGTATTGATTTCTTAAAAAATTGTTATTATAAAATTGAGTCCAAATTGAATTACTATTTGAATTATATACACCGTCCTCGCAACCTCCGTTTTTATAAATTGGCACATTATTAAACTGCCCCAGTTCTGACCCAAAATTTGGAACATTAGGATGAGGACAGGTCCATTCGGGAACCTCTGGTCTTTTCTGAACCAAAAATTCACGAGTAAAACAGGCAATGGGAAGATTCTGATTGTTGTAAGCCGTTACCTTCCATCTATGCTCCTTGAAATAACTTAAACCATTAGTTACCTGAAAAACGACAAGCGCAGAATTAGTAGGAAAAACCTGATTATTTAAATTTCCATTTACGGTAACAGGAGTCCAGGTATTACCTGAAGATACCCACATTTCTAGTCTGTAATACTGAATATTGAGCCCCTCTTCGTGCTGCCAGGTTAAACGAGGTTTATCATCGATCCATTCTGCATCGTTCAATGGATTTGTAAGTACATTTAAAGCATTGCATTGAGTACAGTTCGGCAATGTAACAGGCAATACCTGAGCAGATACACTAATTCGATAGGGATTCTCATCTGCATCATTACTAGCAATATTGATGGTAGTTGTATAAGTTCCTACTGCCTGAGCAGAAAAATTGAGATTAAGGTTGACAAAACTGCCAGGATTTACGGTAAGATTAGTAGTAGCCCCTTGGAAACTAAAAGTTTGACTGCCACTAAGGAAACTCACCTGAGAAATCTGTAGTGGAGAGGTGCCCACATTTTTAATCCGAACAAGATCTTGCAAAGCCGTTCCCTGCCCTGTAGTTCCCATAAAATGGGCCGATTGATTTAGCCTAAGCTGATTATCAACAAGCACTTCAATTTCGGGAAGATTTTGTTGAATCGCTCGCAAATTAAAGTTGATCTCTGTGGTCGATTCATCGGCATCATTGTTAAGTATAGTAAGTTTCATTTGTTCAGAGCCTGCCAGAACAGGTGTATACCTGAGCAATATAAAAGTTTGAGCATAGGGAACCAACAGGTTCGAATAATTCGGATCGATCTGAACATTGGGATTATTCGATAGCAATTGATTAAGCTGCAAATTGGCAGTTCCTATATTTTGAACAGCAAGTTGTATCAATTGTGTTTGACCGACAAATACCGGTTGATTTACTAATGAAATTGTAGCCTGATTGGCAATTTGTGATTGCTGATAACTTAATGCAATTTCTGGAGCAGGACCATTTATTACCCTAAATGACAGACTAAACTGAAAAATTGGCACATTGGGGTCATTTGAAGAAACCTCAACAATTACTGTTTGGGGGCCTAGCAGCAAGGGAGAAAGTCTAAGATTAAAACTATCAAACTGCAATTGATTTATAGCATTTTGGATCCCGGATGAAATTTGA
>JBILRK010000209.1:0-4844 GCA_044372705.1 Saprospira sp.
GCTTTTCAAATTCCAATACGCCATTCCCTAAAACCCTGAAACCTTCTGCATTAAAAGGATTATCTTTAGGTAAACTATCTTGCATTTGTATTTGCATGTCCAAGAGTATTTCATCTGTACTTGCAATAGCACCTGCTGATACTTTTCGCCAAGCACAACTTGATATATTGTTATTCAAATCGCCCTGCTTTTTAGCACAATTATTACTGCAACAACAATTTAGTTCTCCTCTTGAATGAGGTTGAATAGAACAGGTACCAACCGCCTGACAATAACATTCATAAACGGGGCCACCTGCTGCTTTCGCAATGTACCTACCATCTTCCGTAATCAAAAAAGCTGTTTTAATTCCATCATGCAAAGGAATCAGCTTTTCGTTTTCAATTTTATATTTTCCTGTATCAATAGAAATTATCAAAGAATCTGAGTTTTTGTTATCATTGTTATTTTTAGTATTTTTGGAACTGTTATCACATGAAATAAATACTATTAGTAAAAGCCAAAAAAATGCAGAAATAGTTATTGGTCTCATAGTTTTTAAAAATTTGAGGAATTTTCAGATGAGATATTTAAATTTATCCAAATTTATCCAAATTTAATAATTAAACAAAACATTTTAAATGATTTACGAATTCAACGGCTATCGCCCTGTCATTCATCCAAGTAGCTTTGTTCATCCGCAGGCCAATGTTACTGGTAATGTAATTATTGGCGCTCATTGTTATATCGGTCCCGGAGCAGTGCTGCGCGGCGATTGGGGTGAAATTCTAGTTGCCGACGGTTGCAATATTCAGGAAAATTGTGTGGTACATATGTTTCCAGGCAAATCGGCAGTTTTTGAGGAAGGCGCACACATAGGACACGGCGCAATCATACATGGCGCCAAAGTCGGCAAAAATGTACTCGTTGGTATGAACGCCGTTCTAATGGATGATGTAGCGGTAGGTGAAAATTCTATTATAGGCGCTTTATGTTTTGTACCAGCCAATATGAACATTCCGCCAAAATCTCTTGTGGTGGGAAATCCTGCAAAAATTATCAAGGAACTGAGCGATGAAATGATAGCTTGGAAAACGGAAGGCACTAAGCTTTATCAGCAATTACCAGGCGATTGTTATCAGACTTTAAAAGAATGTGAACCGCTTCGGGAAATTGATGCGAACAGACCAAAAACGCAGGAGAATTTATTTAAGACCTGGAATGATCGAAAAAAATAATCAAAAATAACGTATTAGAAAAAAAGGCTTCTTAGAATTTTCTAAGAAGCCTTTTTCTCTACCTTGCTATCACAATCTTTGAATTGTATTGCTGATCTTGATTTTTAATAGTCAGAAAGTAAACCCCTTCGTCTAGCTGACTTACTTCAATATCAATAGTTGTTTCGTTTGGATTGGTTTTCATTTCCAAAACGACTCTTCCATAAACATCTGTCAGTTGTATGATATTCTTTTTTGATGTTTCAGGCAACACTACGCTCATGATATCAGAGGCAGGATTCGGATAGTTTTTGATGCTCTGCCAGTTTTGTATCGATTCAACAGCCGTATTTGTTGGATTATAACTATTGTTTTTCGAAATTATCCACAGCTCAGGGTCAAAAATTATACTATCGGCTTGAAAAGGAAGCTGAAAATTGAAAGTCTGACCTGAAAAATCATGTTGAAAAACGACAATTGTATCGTTAGTTTGGTTTTTAAATTTGATTGGAACCGGTAATTGAAAAAACGGAACACTGCTGTGCGATTGTGTCTGATTGATAGTAATCGAAACCTGATTGTTGACTTGCTGATTCCAATTTATCTGGTAACTTGGATAACCTTCTCCATAGTACCAGTCGCTAAAATACCAGGCAAGACTTTGTCCATATGCTTGTTCCATATGGCTGATAAACTGTGGGGTTTTTGCAAAACTATAAGCAATATTACTATCGTTCAAATAATTGCGAACACCATTGTAAAAGGCAGCGTCACCCATCACCCAGCGTAGGGTGTGCAAAATCATAGCACCTTTTGCATAGGTTAAACGACCATTAAAAATTCTTCCGATATTGCTGGTGTCGCTACAAAGCACAGAACCATCTGGCTGGCTGGTAATATTACTGATTCTTCCCTGTTTGAAAGGCATCCACCATTCCTGTTCCAGATATTCATAGCAAAGTCCGGAAAGATAGGTCGCAAATCCCTCATTGAGCCAAATATCTTCCCAACTGCCACAGGTAACCTTATTGCCAAACCATTGATGTGCAAGTTCATGTGCCTGCAATTCATAGCTCCAGCCACCAACAAAGGTAAATGTCTGATGTTCCATTCCTCCTCCCCAGCCCATCTGCGCATGGCCATATTTTTCATTTTGAAAAGGATAAATTCCAAATAAGGTATCAAAAAGTTGTACCTGATTGATGATACGACCTGTTGTAAACCTTGCAGTGATGCTGTCTTCCGGATAAACATAATTCAAAACTTCCAGCGTATCGCCTGCAAAAGGAACATATTCTGAATAAACACTGTAGTTAGTAACTGCAAGACAAATCAGATAGGTAGCAATTGGATAACGATGTTTCCAATGATACAACTTGTCTGAACCAACTGTTATTTCTGAAACCAAAATACCGTTACTGGCAGCTCTGTAATGTTGATTGGTTCTGATGATAACATCTATTGAGTCTATTTTATCAAGTAGATTTTGCTTGCAAGGCCACCATTCCATCGCGCCATAGGGTTCCGAAAGTGTCCAAATGATAGGACTTCCATTATGTGTTGACTGTACAAATGAACCAAATCCGGTACTCTGCGGAACTCCTCTGTAATAAACGGAGATAGAGTCTAGTTGAGCAGCAGGAATCGTAGTTTGTAAATTTATCGAAAGAATGTTATTGGCACTATGCGAAAAAGTTACTGCATTTCCATGAAATACAACGCTGTCTACTGTAAGCTGGTTGGATAAATCAAATTCAAGTACGGAGAGGTTGCTTTGCGGAAAGAAATGCGAACTAACGACACCGCTGATATAATTGACAGCCGGATCGATATTCCACTCCAAACGATGATAAACCAAATCGTAGTTGTTGGTTGCTAATATTGAAGGCATTTCAGCACCTGATCTGAAAGATTTTTTTTCAGTTTCGTAGAGCTGAATCATTTCCAGCGATTGAGCTGACAAAAACTGGGAAAAAGAAAAAAATAACAGGCAGATTAAGCGGTACGTTTTCATAATTATATTTTAAGTCAAAACGTTGAACGCAGCTTAAAGCGTTTCAAAATAATTCAAATCTTTTGCAAAAGTTTCCTTTACCTTATAAGTTGCAAAAGTGGCCAAAGCCAAACAGACAAGGCCAACAATTAGTGTTGACGTCATATTGCCGGTATAACCCCCCAATGCTGTAAAACTCATGGTGATTGGCAAAACAGCACCGCGAACAAAATTTGGAACAGTATTAGTCACCGTAGATCGAATATTCGTACCGAATTGCTCGGCTGCAATTGACACAAAAATAGCCCAGTAACCGGCACAGAAGCCAATCAGGAAACAGATAGCATAATAGGCCTCTACGCTTATTCCCTTCAACAGAAATACATAAACAAATAATAGTATAAGCGAAAGCAGCAGGTAGAGATAAACCACTTTTTTGCGGCTGCGCAAGACCTGGCTCAAAAGACCCGAGGCCAAATCACCAATCGAAAGACCGAGATATGCAAACATCACAGCAGTGCCGTTCAAGATTCCATTGATACCTAGTTCTTCAGCAAATACTTCCTGCGAAAGTGCAACAGGGACCCCAATCATAAACCAGGTTGGAAGGCCAATCATAATACAATACAAATATTTACTTCGACTTTCTTTATTTCTGAATAGGGAGAGAAAATCACCTTTTTTTACCTCATGTGTTTTCATGTATTTGAACATACCCGATTCGAAAGTGCCCACCCGCAACAAGAGTAACAAAAGACCTATAAAACCTCCAATCAGGTAAACAACCTGCCAATTTTGAAAGGTATAACCAGTCAAAGACGCTATGAGGCCTACAATCATTTGGCCTTTTGCGCCTACTAATGCCGCAAGTACAGCACCCAAGGCACCAAAAGTAACAATTATCATGGTGCCATAACCCCTTTTTTCCTTGTCCATAGTTTCCGAGACCAAAGTAATTCCAGCGCCTAGTTCACCGGCAAGTCCGATTCCGGCTATAACACGCACTACGGCATAAGAACTGATGTCAAAGGTAAAAGCATTGATGATATTGGCAAGCGAATAGAGTAGAATACTGCCAAATAGTACGGAGATTCTTCCTTTTTTATCGCCCCATACACCCCAAAGGATACCACCGATAAGCATGCCGACCATCTGACAGTTGAAAAGAAAAATGCCAGTATTTTTTACGTCGATGTCAATCCCTTTTAGCTGTTGTATATATTCCAGACTTTCTTTTTTTACAACATTGAAAAGTACAAGGTCATAAATATCAACAAAATAGCCTAGAGCAGCTACAATGATGAGCCAGTTGAACAGCGGTACTTTAGTCTTATTTTTCATGTGTTAAAATAAAGTATTAAAAAATCGGACTTATATTGTGTTAATGTTAAGCAAAGACATAATTTTGTGGCTAATCAGCAAAAAAAATCCAATACGATTGTATAAAATTAAAATATTATAAAATTTTACTGTAGCGTAAAATTTAAACATTTTTGTTTTTTGTTTTTGATTCGGGGTTATTGCTATTGGCAATGCCCCGTTTTTGGCTTTAGTACTAGATTGCCAGGCAGTTCGCCACTATCAACTTTCTATTAGCTATATTGCGAAGTAAGGCAAAAGTAAACTTTTAGAAAGTAAACAATCCCCTGAAAACA
>JBILRK010000210.1:0-4839 GCA_044372705.1 Saprospira sp.
GATATGGAAATTGGCAGACAGTAAAATTTAGCCTAATTTTATAATCAATCAAGATCATTTTTGCTACCTTTCGACTTAATCAATAAAAAACCAAAATTTCTCATTTCATGAATCCAATTTTTGTTATTACACTTGTAGCAGTTGCCATTGTATTTTTTATGGCTTTCAAAGGCATTAGACAGTCCAACGCTTTTTTAAATCTTGATGTAAAATCATTTGCTGAAAAGATTATGAAAGATAAAGAAGTGATAATACTTGATGTAAGGACTCCTGCAGAATTTGCGGAAGGTGCAATAAAAGGGGCAATAAACATCGATGTGAATGCATCAAATTTTAAAGAGAAAGTATCAACGCTCGATAAAGAAAAGTCTTATCTAATTTATTGCCGAAGCGGAATGAGGTCTGTAAAAGCTTGTAACATAATGTCTGAAAACGGTTACAGACAATTATACAACCTGTTGGGAGGCTATCAGGCCTGGTCATCTAATATTAAATAAACAAAAAATCCATTTATTATGAAAGCATCTTTCCACGATATTATCAATAGCGAAAAGCCAGTGTTGGTCGATTTTTGGGCAACATGGTGTGGCCCCTGCGTAGCAATGGCTCCTGTATTGAAGGATGTTGCCGAAAAAGTTGGCGACAGCGCAAAAATTATTAAAATCGACGTTGATAAAAATCAACAGATTGCATCCCAATATAAAATTCAATCGGTACCAACCATGATTTTATTCAAAAAAGGAGAAGTCCTATGGCGTGAAAGTGGTATGAAATCAGTGCAGCAGTTAGTTGGGTTGATAAATCAGCATATGGATTAAGCCAAAGAAATGAAATACTACATAAGCCCTAGGGACTTTTAATAATGGTTGTCAAATTGTTAATAGACTTTATTTTAAGTATAAATTTTAAAATCTTATAAATCAACAATACCCTCTTTGTTCAATCCAGTCAAAATGGGAGATATTAATGCCAAATTTATCAAAGAATAATTTCTTATACAATATCAAATAAAGATAGGGTTGCAATCAAAACTTTGCAGCCCTTTTCTTTGTGAAGTCTAAATATATTGACTGAATATTATATAGTTGATTAACATTAGGTAAAATAACAAGTTTCAAATTATTTTAGACAGTTCAGTAATTGGCATAGTTTTTATATAATAGATTGCTGTTTGTTTAAAATAATAGCGATTTAATAATATTCTTAACACTTATATCGATTTAAGATTACAAAACTGCTTGAAAATTAAAGATTAACTAACTATATTAGCACCGAAATAAGACTAAAGAAATTAAAATCCCCCAAAAATAATTTTATTCAATGATCCTTAGAAATATATTGTGTTTATTGGTATTTGTAAATTGTTCATTGCAAATTAAAGCGCAGGTCGACCCCTTTTATGGTGGTGGAGCCTTAGCAGAATCTCCATTTACCAGTCCTGTTGAGCTTCCTGATTTTAAACCCTATGTTCAGGGCCTTGATTTAAATAAGGTTAAATTAACAACGGTTGAACCTTATGATTTGAAATCGCTTATTGATACAAGAAACCGATTATTCATTATTGATACCCGTGAACAAAACGAATTTGATATCAGTCATATTAAGGGTTCTAAAAGGGTAGGCTACAATAATTTCAGTGTAGAAAAAGTTTGGATGTTGGATAGGAATACAACTATCATTCTGTCAAGTACAGATGAAACTAGGGTTAAGCATGTTGGTGCTTACTTAAAAATGATGGGATTTGTTGATGTTCGAACAATCTCTGGTAATCTGATTGCATGGTTAAACGCGGGCTATACTTTAGTGGACAAAGATGGCCGTATAAGCATCAACATTTTTCTAAAAAATAGAGACGATGCAAAAAAATTAAAGAGGGGAAAAGCTATTTTTAACTAAATTGCGCCTACTAAAATAACAAATCGGCATTGAGCAATCGTTCAATGCCGATTTTATTTTGCTGTTTTACTCAATAAACTTGTATTTGATATCTGTCAGAAATAGGCCGGAGGCTGGGACAGACCAAGCCTGTTCTAAGGGCATTTTTTCATCCATTGTCAGCTTAAGTTCTTCTAGGCTAATTTTCCCTTTACCAACATTCAAACACATGCCTACGATCAATCTGATCATTCCTCTTAAGAATCGGTCAGAACTGACATGGTATTCCCAATTCCATTCATTGAAAATCCATTCGGAGCGGCTAAGTTGACAAATCTTGGTCTTGGCGTCATTATCTGTCAGGCAGAATGTTTCAAAATCATTGTATGATAAAAGTAGGCTTGCGGCCTCCTGTATAAGATCCTTGTCTAATTTATCGGCAAAAGGGCAGAAGTAGGCTGTCTCCTGGCGAAATGGATTTGTACGAAGGTCGATATGATAAACATAACTTCTGGAAATAGCATCGAAACGGGCATGAGCAGTATCGTGAACCAGAATACAGCGGTAAAATACAATATCCTTTTTTAGTATGCCATTTAAAGAATAAATCAGTTTATCAGGTATAATACCATCAAAATCGAAATGGGCAAAATATTGTAATGCATGCACGCCACTGTCTGTGCGCCCGCAACCGATAATTGCTATATCAGCTTTCAAAAGAACACTCAATGCCTTTTGAACAGCTTCTTGTACACTCAACCCATTTGGCTGTATTTGATAGCCATGATAACGTGTGCCGTTATAGGCAAATTCCAAGAAATATCTGGGCAATGCTAAATTATAAAGATTTGAATAGTATGAGAAATAACAATAAAAATATGATTTTTGGTAAAACCTGCATTTGTATTTTATTTTTTTAATAAGGTTTTTCTTATCATGAGCCCACCTTCAAGTTCAAATACCAAATTATAAATTCCAGTTTCAAGCATTGAAATATCTATTAATGTTGAATCCAAATTTTTATTGTATTCCAGCGATTGGCCCAAATTATTGTATAATGAGTATGAAACAATCTTGAATTCGCAATGTATCTGAATAAGGTCCAATGATGGATTTGGAAATAATATTAAATTAGGATCGGCATTATGTAATCTTGAATTACTATTGATTTGTCCTGCACTCAATGCAGCAGTCACAGCAGTATTCAGGTCATTTCCTATATAAACAATGGTTGAATCCAAGCCGATTACAATATAGCCCTGATAACACTGTATATCGAAAACGCCTCTGCTCGAGGGATCGTATGGTCCAGATGATGTAGTATCAATAAATCGAAAAGAATTATTGTCGCTCAAGCCAGTTGCCTGCTCATAGGTAGTCATAAAAGAACATTGATCTGTAGGATTATTTGCCTCTAGGAAATCGGCACAAACCCAGGTTCTGTATTCTGCAGCATATAAGTTTGCAAATTGTCTTACAGTGGTACCCCAGGCAGTTGTGTTGCCACAGGTTGCCATGTCAGTTTTGAAAATTAAAATCGGTTTGCCAGCCGCCAGTACATCATAAATTCTTTCCCTGTTATTGTTACAGTCGGTCTCTGTGATGTCAGGTACAAATTGTCCCAAAAAAGCCTGAGCGTGAATTTCACTAAGGCAGCACAGGGCAATAAAAATGAAGAACTTATTTTTCATATCATTTATTTTTAAATAATTAAAAAGCGGAAAAGCTTCATTGATCAAATGTAGGGCTTTTCCGCCCGAAATCTTTATTTTATTAAATCTTTATCAATTTAATACTTTTAAGCGTCTTATTGTTTTTATCAATAAATTGAACTGTATAGATTCCTGCTGTCCAGTCAGCTATACTTATTTGATGAGCGTTACCCTGATATTCGGAAAAATAAATTTGCTGTCCCAGTGCATTTAAAACGCTGATATTTCCAAAATAGCTGCTGATACTACTTAGCGTAAAAAAGTCTTTTGATGGATTGGGAAAAATGCTTAAATCATTTTCTGATGCTATGTTTGAAACAGCTGTAGAAAAAACATTATTGATGATCAAAAGTGCTTCGTCGCATTCGTTTCCTGTACAGATTCTATACCTGATAGTGTCGTTGCCGTTGTAGTTTCCGCTTGCCGTATATGCTATATGGTTGCCACCCATTACAAAAGCAGCGCCATGATTTGCATTTTCTATGATGCTTAGTGTAGGGCCTGAGGGATAAATGTCATTCATCAGCACCATTATCATTTGCATAGAGGTGCTATTAACCGTGTAATTATCGTTCTTTGCTAACAGATTTGGCTCAACAACAGCTACAAAAGCATCGGCAAAACCACCCCTTACAGGAAGTGTATCCTGATTGAATATTGTTGTGTCGGAAGTATGATGCCCAACGATGTATGATTTTCCGTTCTGTGGGTCAAAATAATAATCTTGTGTAAATTCATAAGCTGCTGTACCGTAAGAATTTATTGACAGAAGATCACCCGAATTGCTGTAGCGGCTAAATACAAAGTCCTGGTTACCTGCCAGATTCAATGAATCGCCTGCCGAACCATAGAAAACCGGATAATTTTGTCCGTTGTTATCGCCACCCACGGAGGATTCTACCCATATAGTCCCTGCATCGTCAACTCCAATATTGTTGGATGTCCAGTCATTTTCTCCGCTTGTTCCAAAGGTTTTTACCCAGATAAATGAGCCTGATGACGAATACTTGGCAACAAATATATCATCATTTGCAACTGTTGAAATGGCTTGGTTTCCAAAGGTAAAAGATGCGGCATATCGGCCAGTGATTATAATTTCGTTCCAGGGATTAACAGCAATTGCCGATATTCTGTCGTCACTGCCAAGAGCACCTTCGCTAATTGCCCATATAGTGTTGCCGTTTGATGGATTGAATTTTGCCATGAACCAGTCATAGCCCACTGGGCTGCTAAGGTTATTGGAGCCGATTGC
>JBILRK010000211.1:0-4838 GCA_044372705.1 Saprospira sp.
TATTCCTAAAACAATTGACTGTAGGCGCATTGCCCGACATGATCACCTTTACGCATGACGGTCAAAAAATTCTAACTGCAAACGAGGGCGAACCAGACGCCACAAATCCTGAAGGATCGATTTCTATTATCAATTTAAATGGTGGCATTGCAGCATTAAACCAATCTTCAGTTACTCATGTTGGTTTTACATCTTTCAACAGTACTGTGATTCCTGGTCTTCGTATCGAAAGTGGCGTAACAGTAGCTGAAGACATCGAACCTGAATACATCAGCATTAGCGCTGACAATCAAACAGCTTATGTTTCTCTACAGGAAAACAATGCTGTTGCAGTTATCAATTTAAGCAATAATACAGTAACTGCTATTTATCCGCTTGGATATAAAAATCATAACATGCAAGGTATGGGTCTTGACCCAAGCGACCGTGACAACAGCATTAAAATCGAAACACATCCTGTTTTGGGTATGTATATGCCCGATGCAATTGCTTCTTATACAGTAGGTGGAAATACCTATTTTGTGACTGCAAATGAAGGTGATGACAGAGGCGAAAATGTTCGCATCAAGACTGTTACTTTAGATTCTACACTTTTCCCTAATGCTTCTTTCCTTCAAAGAGATTCCGTACTAGGTAGATTGGGCGTATCAAGCAGAGATGGCGACTTTGACAATGATGGAGATTATGACAGCTTATTTACCTACGGTGCACGTTCATTCACTATCTGGAATGCTTCGAATGGTAGCAGAGTTTATGACAGTGGCGATGATTTCGAACAAATAGTAGCTACACAACTTCCTGCATATTTTGGCTCTGATAATACAGATAATAACAGTTTCGACAGCAGAAGCGATAACAAGGGTCCTGAACCTGAAGCGGTAGAAATTGCTAACATCGGTTCTTCTTTCTATGCTTTTATCGGTTTGGAAAGAATTGGAGGCATTATGGTTTATGACATTACAAATCCAGCCAGCCCTCAATTTATCGAATTTGTAAACAACAGAAATTTCTCAGCTGTAGCAAGCGATTCTGCTGCCGGTGACCTTGGCATTGAGGACATTCTCTATATCAAAAACACAGACAGCCCCGATGGCAAGTACTATGTTGTAACTGCCAATGAGATAAGCGGTACTATTTCTATTTTCGAAATTAACGGTTTGCCAAGCAGCAACAACAATATTGAAGATCATCTGATTTTTGCGCAAATCAATCCAAATCCTGTACAAGACATGTTGAATATCGATATTCGCGAATTCAGCAAAGCAGATGCAGATGCAAGCTTCCGCGTCTTTGACATGCAAGGACGTTTGTTGCTCGAAAGCAAAGAAAACATTAGCAAAAACTCAAAAATTAGCCTCAACGCTTCAACATTGACAAAGGGAGTTTATACCCTTATCATTAGCATTGATGGCAAAAACCAGGCAATCCCTTTTGTAAAGTAGTTTATATTTGAAAGTGCTTTTTGTAAGATCCCCGGATTTTCCGGGGATTTTTTTTTATACTTTTGCTTAAATTTTATAATTTCTTTGAATAGCTGTTAATTTGCAGCTTAATTAAATGTAAAAAGGTCAATGAACATCGAACTGATTTTAAAGGAAAATGTTGTAAAAGCAATTGCTGCACTATACAATACCCATGTTACAGCTGATAGTGTACAAATAAACGCTACGCCCAAAAACTTCGAAGGCAACTACTCTGTAGTGGTTTTCCCTTACTTGAAACTATCGGGTAAAGGCCCAGAGGATACGGGCAGGGAAATTGGTGCCTTTTTGAAAGAACATTGTGCCGAAGTGGTCGATTTTAACGTGGTAAAGGGCTTTTGCAACCTGCACATCTCCGATGTTTTTTGGCGAAATTACCTGAAAGCAGTATTGGATAATCCAAATTTTGGTCAGGCTGCTCCAAATGGTCAGACTGTTGCAGTTGAATATGCTTCCCCAAACACCAATAAACCCTTGCATCTTGGACATATTAGAAATGTACTTTTAGGATACGCTACTTCCGAAATTTTGAAAGCTGCAGGTTTCAATGTCAAAAAGGTACAAATTGTAAACGACCGTGGCATTCATATTTGCAAAAGCATGCTGGCCTGGCAAAAATGGGGCGAGGGCAAAACGCCTGAGTCATCGGGCATAAAAGGCGACCACCTGGTTGGCGACTATTATGTCATGTTCGAAACTAAGTTTCAGGAAGAATACAAGGCCTGGCAAAAAACTGAGGCTGCTACTGCTGTACTAAACGAATGGTTATCGAAGGAGAAAGAAGTCGGCAAATCCAAAAAGGAATTAGAGAAAAAACAAAAAGAAGATCTCGGCTTTGTGATCGACGATGCTGCTATTGCCGCTTATTTCTTTAAAGAAAATTATAAAAATACTTATTTCAATTCCGGTTCGACCTTGGGTGCCGAAGCCCGCGAAATGCTACAACAATGGGAAGCAGGCGATGCCGAAACAGTTTCGCTTTGGAAAACCATGAACAGCTGGGTTTATGCCGGTTTTGAGGAAACCTATAAAAGTCTGGGCGTTGATTTCGACAAGCTCTATTTCGAATCGGAAACCTATTTGAGCGGAAAACAATTGGTAGAGGACAATCTTCATGCAGCAACTCCTATTTTCTTCAAAAAAGAGGATGGCTCGGTTTGGATTGACCTAAAAGATGTAAAACTGGACGAAAAAGTGGTTTTGCGCAGCGATGGAACCTCGATGTATATTACGCAAGACATGGGCACTGCGCAGCTGCGTTATCAGGATTTCAACATGGATCGTATGATTTATGTGGTGGGCAATGAACAGGAATATCATTTCAAAGTGCTTTTCGAAATCCTGCATCGACTGGGGCATCCTTATGCAAAGAAATGTTATCACCTCTCTTATGGCATGGTAGAACTGCCCGAGGGTAAGATGAAATCGCGCGAGGGCACGGTGGTTGATGCCGATGACCTGGTTGATGAACTTATCAGCGATGTTAGGGCCGCCTCGGAGGAACGTGCTACACTTGAGGGTCTTGCCGATGCTAACAAATTGAATATCTGGCGCAAGGTTGCCCTGGGCGCGCTAAAATTCTATATCCTTAAGGTAGAACCCAAAAAAGGCATGGTCTTCGACCCCAAACAGTCGATCGACCTGCAGGGGCATACGGGCCCTTATATACAGAATGCTTTTGTGCGCACTCAGTCGGTGCAACGTGCCTTTGCGCAAAAACAGGTTAAAACGGAGGGTATTGATTATTCCGCTTATCCGCTGCATGATATCGAGCGTGAATTACTGCTACAGCTGCAGCAGTTTCCCGCTACGGTACTCAAAGCTGCCGAGGATTACAATCCGGGCGATATCGCCAATTATCTCTATGAGCTGGGTAAATGCTTTCATCAGTTTTGGAACATCGTTAAAATCCTGGATGAAAATGATCTGCCTGCTTCTGCCTTCAGATTAGACCTTAGCAAGGCGGTGGCGAAGGTTTTGAGTACTGCGGGGAGTTTGTTGGGCATGGAAATGCCAGAAAGGATGTAAGCAATTTGAAAATGCGATAATTTGAAGATTTGAAAATTTGTTTTGGGTTAGGGACGAGATGAGAATTTGCTAATCCGATTGCTATCGGATTGATGATTTGAAAATTTGAAAATGAAACAATTCGATAATCCGATAATCCGTAGCTATCAGATTCGGATACCGATTCGGAATGAAAATTTGTCTCGTCCTACAGACGAGATGAAAATTTGTTTTGGGATTGGGATGAAAGGACATTACTTAGAAAAATAAACGACCGCATAACAGCTAGAACTTCCTTAGATACGTAGCACAAACAATGATCTCGTCTTCTGGACGAGAGAACGAAAGCTTTCTTCCGCACAACCATTATAGACTTATCGACAATAATGCTTAGAGATATTTAGAGGACTTAGGTCCTCTTTTTATTTCATATACTAATCTTGAGCAAAAACATCTTCAAATCTTCATTCCGATTGCTATCGGAATAGATCATTTTCAATCCGATAGCAATCGGATTAACTCTCCTACCCACAAATTAGTTTTTGACTTTTATGTAAAAATGTATATCTTTGTAAAGATTTGTAAAGATTTGAAAAAGATGAAAACTGCAACCGAAGGTTTAGTTCAACAGGGGTTTGGTCTCATTGCTGTCGGAGCAGTTTAGTGCTCCGCGAACATCCCAATAGCTATCGGGATCGTGGTTAATCAATCATTGGTTTTTCAAATCATCCCGATTGCTTTCGGGAGTGATAAAAGTTCCGCCCTTCGGGTAGTTGCGGCACCTTATTTACAAATAAAAATGAGAAATAATGAAAAAGTACTCACTTTATAAAATACTTTTGATTTTACTATCAACGAACCTATTTGGACAAACAACCATCTTGTCGAACCAGAACTTTAGCAGCGCTCAAATTATCCAAGGTATCGATACTTTAATTGTCTCGAATTGTGTCTTTGCAAACATTACAGGTGTGCCTCTTAGGATAACTAATGTTAAATATGTTTCTTTGAATGGAAATTTATTTCAAAATATAAATACGGGAAATGCTTCAGAAGCGGCAGTGACTGGTCGTGATATTGATTACTTACATAGCCGGGAGAATCACTTTTTTGAAATCGCAGGAAATGCTTATCGTTTTCCATATCAAGGTAATCTGACATCTGCTGATAGATTAGGAACTATCAGGATTGAAAATGACAGCATCATAAATATTAAGTCTTTATCAACCATTCAAGGGAATGGAATATATATCTTTCATACTGATTCCATTTTTCTTGAAAACAACTTTATTAAAAACATAGACCACAACGGAATTTCAGTTGGAAGTCCTACTAACACTGTACTGGAAA
>JBILRK010000247.1:0-4422 GCA_044372705.1 Saprospira sp.
TTCAAAAATTCGAGCGCTTGTTGTTGGAATCATCAGAATTGGAACGCCGATATTTCCTGGCCTTTGTGGCATTTACCTCTAGAGAACATCTGCTCGCCAAAACCGGCATTGAAGGTAATGAAAGCTGCAATGGACTTGCCTCGATGTGGCTCAACGATTTCACGCAGAAAGATCAGAATTTTGAGGTTTTGGGTTATCTGGAGATTTCAGAAAATCATAGCGCAGAGGAACATCCGGTCATTATTCTGAAAAGAAGTGAAAAAACCAATCCGCTGGCCAATTTCAGGCAGGGCGACATTGCAGTGCTTTATCCTAAAGAAAATGAAGATGACAATGTGTTGCGTCATCAGATTTTTAAGGGCTCAATTGCTGAAATCGATGCCGAAAAAGTTGTTTTCAAACTGCACTCGAGACAGTACAATGGTTCGATTTTCCTACAATATAATTCATGGTTTATAGAGCCCGATATGATGGACAAGAGCTTTGCTGTGCAGTTTCAGGGACTTTTCGATTTCCTCGAAAGCAGTAAGGAAAGCAAGGAGTTATTACTTAGCGAAAGGCCGCCATTGGAACCAATTCAGGATGATATAATTTTTAACAATCCAAGCCTGGGTGATGAACAGCGCCGAATATTAAAAAAAGCCATCAATTCAAAAGAGTATTTTCTGTTGGTTGGCCCTCCGGGCACCGGCAAAACAAAATTTATGCTGGCTGAAACGGTTAAATACCTTTTAGAAAATACCAAACAAAATATTCTGCTACTGGCCTACACCAACAGAGCAGTTGATGAAATCTGCGAGGCTATTCACGAATTTGCAAAGAACGATTATCTAAGACTGGGCTCGCGTTATTCCTGCGACAGCCGTTTTGAAGATCGTATGTTTTCCGTTGTTACTGAAAAAGTGGATAAACGCAAGGAGCTGAAAGAAATCATCGACCGACACAGGATTTTTGTTTCAACCGTTGCCACTATCGTAAACCGGCCTTTGATATTGAAACTTAAAAAATTCGATACCGCTGTTATTGACGAAGCTTCACAGATTTTGGAGCCACTTTTGGTGGGCATGTTGCCTGCATTCAGACGTTTTATTCTTATTGGCGATCACAAGCAATTGCCTGCTGTGGTAATGCAGGACAAAAACAGGTCGGCAGTGGACGACGAGCAACTGCTGTCTATTGGCCTGCATAACCGCAGAAATTCACTGTTCGAAAGACTTTTCAACCGCGCACAGCAGGAGGGCTGGAATTGGGCATGGGATATGATGTCACATCAAGGAAGGATGCATGCCGATATTTGTGAGTTTCCAAGTAAATACTTTTACAATTCGAAACTGCATCTGCTGCCGATTGACAGAGGCGGAGCATGGCAGCGCGAGGCGATATCGCTAAAAGTGCCAAATAATGCCAATGAACTCATCATGTCACTTTGCAAAAAAAGGGTCGTTTTTATCCCTTCGAGTTCCGATTATGATGGCAATCCAAAAACTAATTTGATTGAGGCTGACATAGTGGGCAAAGTAATCGACTCCTTTAAAAATATCTACGATCACAACGGTCTGCAGTTTAATCAAAACACCCTTGGTGTCATTACTCCTTTCAGGGCACAAATTGCACAAATCAGGCATAAATTAGAAACTTACGCAAAGTCATACGAGCAATGTAGTATCGATACGGTAGAACGTTATCAGGGTGGCGCAAGAGATATCATCATCATATCGCTTTGTTTGAATATGACGCATCAGCTCGAGGCTGTTGTTTCTTTATCGGATGACGAAAGCGTTGACAGAAAATTGAACGTAGCGCTAACCCGTGCACGTAAACATCTGGTAATCATTGGCAACGAGTATGTGATGAAGCAGGATGCAAGGTACAGTAAGTTATTGGAATGGATGCAATCCTAAATTTGAAAAGTAAAGGGATGAAGATATCTGAAATAAATTTCGAGGGAATCAAAGAACTTGCACGCAGGGCGGGCGCTGCCATACTCGAAATTTATCATCATGCCAATGATTTTGGTATTGAACAAAAATCGGATGATTCGCCCATTACAAAAGCTGACAAAATATCGAACGAAATTATCTGTAAGGGAATTGAATGCTTAGATTTGGGCTACCCTATAATTTCTGAAGAAAATCTGCAGACTCCCTTCGAAGTTAGAAAAAATTACAAAAGATTTTGGTTAATTGACCCGCTTGACGGCACCAAAGAGTTCATAAAGCAAAATGGCGATTTCACCGTAAATATTGCGCTAATTGAAGGCAAGAGGCCAACTGCCGGTTTTATTTATACACCTTGTAAGGATGAACTTTTTTGGGGAATTAAAGGACAAGGCGCCTATTACGAGCACAATAATAAAATTCAGCAATTAAACGCTGCCGAATTCGACATTAAAAACGAGGGATTAAGGGTAGTTGCTTCAAGATCGCACCTGGATGAAGCTACCTTAAAAATGATTGAAAAACTCCATCATCCAAAGATTATTAACAGGGGCAGTTCCCTAAAATTTATGCTGTTGGCTAAAGGCGAGGCAGATTATTACCCGAGAATGTCACAGACTATGGAATGGGACATTGCTGCAGCCCAAATTATTTTAGAAGAATCGGGGGGAAAGATTATAGACCACGTTAGCGGACAGGCCTTAGAATATAATAAAGAATCGATGAAAATTCCGGGCTTTATTGCCTGTGGCGATGGAAATCCGCTTTTATTTTAATTATTCGAATCCTCCTCTTTTATTTCAGTTACCTGAATAGCGGGACTAGTGTAACTAAGGGGGTCTTGTTTATAAATACCCACTAGATATTCATAAACTTGGGGCATTTTATCGCGTAGTAATTGCGGCATCGCAAAAAACTGCTCCGAGCACATTTCGAAGAGTTCATAATCGTTGATTGCCGTATAGCTGAAAATATAATTCGGATGAAAATTTCGATTTTGATGCAACTCATAAATCAGTTTTTCTCTGTCATAGGGAATATCTGAATCCTGAATATTGTGCTCCAGTTTAAATAATTTTGCAAAGCCATAAAGTGCACTGTCGTAATAATTTTTAGGTTGTTTGAGTCCCAAAACAAACATATTTACCGACAATAAGAGGCAATCGAAACGATCCTGATTTACCTCTACCGAATGTAACTGATGACTCATCTCGGGGGTAATAAAAGTACGTGGAAAAAGTATAACCGCACCCAATTTTGGAAAAAACTCCGTATTATAAGGAAATCCCATAGTATATTGAATAGCAGAGGCGGAAACAAGCAATTGAATGTCTCCAGGAATTTTTTCGGCAGCACGCATCTGAAATTTTTTCTGATCGCGAAAGACACTGACCCTTTTCTCAAACTCTATTTTATGCTCAGCCCCAAGTCTTTTGTAATAGGGAAAATATTTATATAAAATATCAATCTCTTTTCCGGAAAGTCCACTGGGATTTCTACTGATCCACCATTCATAAATTGCCCTTTTAAGCAAAAAAGTACCAGTTCCAATTACAAGCGGAATTAACATCAACCATTCGTAACCGGGGATGTAATTAAAAATAGACAAATAGGCAAGTATTGCCAAAGCGATTGCCGATGGGACTACGAAAATGGCTACAATAATCATACTGATTGTGTTAACGGCTGTTTCAAAAAAAATTTACATGAAAATAATCAAATTCTTTTGAAAATGAGCGTAAAGTTTAAAAAAGCAAGGGATTCTTAGGTCTATTTTTTAATTTTTTTTGAATTTTATTCTGCCGAAGTCTGATATAATTTATAACTTAGGAACCATATCACAAAAAATCAATTATCCACAAGGGACCAATCCCATTCTAAATTATTAAAATTCAAATAATTATGGAAATTCGCCGCTTATTCGACATCCCATATTACCAGCAAAAAAATTCTCCTCTGAAACAATCATTGGGTGGAATGCATGTAAATGGTAAAAACTATTCCTATTCAACCGATGAGTTTGTAAAATTGGTCAATAAAGTAAGTCTTGGTTTACTACAAATGGGTGTAAAACCCGGCGATAAAATTGCTTTGATCTCTTACAATAATCGTCCCGAATGGAATATTATGGATTTAGGCATGATGCAGATTGGCGCAATAAATGTACCTGTATATCCAACGATTAGTCCATCTGACTATGTTTATATTTTTAACGATGCCAATGTAAAATATTGTGTAGTTGGACATGGGGACCTGCTCGAAAAAGTTAAAACTGCACAAAAAGATATCCCAAGTCTGCAGGCTATTTTCACCTTTGATGAAGCAGATGCCAAGGGTCAGACCGATGCAAACGGCAGCGAGGTAAGTCATTGGGAACATATTTTTTCGGACAGCAACGACTTTTCTGCTGTTGAACAAATCAAAGAAACGATTAAACCCGAGGATATTGCAACAATCATTTACACTTCGGGCACAACGGGTAATC
>JBILRK010000293.1:0-4146 GCA_044372705.1 Saprospira sp.
TATCATTTTTTCGATGTATTCCTTTGTGTTCGGTAATTTTTCAATCACGAAATTAGCTGCAGCAAGCGCACCTGCAATGATAGCCAATAGGCCAAAAACTATAAGTGACAACATATAAAAAATTAAAATTTATAGCGTTAGAAAAACAGCATTATTCAAACTACAATATTAGGAAATTCTTGTGAAATTATCCACCAGAAAATGGTTTTACAATCTAAATTGACAATTTTATCCCCATAATCAATCATCGAAATTTATAATTGCTTTTTCTGACTTTCTCCTTGTTACTGTTCATTCTTTTAAAGTCTGCGTCCCCTCTTGTTGGCAGGCTGCAACTTATATACATCCAGAAAGTAAAGTAATTTAATGGAAAACTGATTGAGTGTATTGTCATCGAACATGCCGGCAAAATTATCAAAATAATTGAATTCCAACTGATTCGATGTATTTAGTGTCATGTTTTTCCAAACCAAATTCAATTCTGAACCCGGCGCAAAGCGCCAGCGGAATATCAAATCGACATTAAATGCATTGTAGTTTTGGTCCTGATTGCCACTGAAAGTAGTCGACCCCAGATTTCCATCGGGCAGTAAGTTGAAAAAGCTGCTGTATTGTACCAAGGCCCAATAGTGACGGGCACTAAAACTCAGTGAAATCAGATCTGTGAAAAGATAATTAAAAGTAATTCGATTCTCAAGTGTCTGATAGTAACGGGAGCCAAAAATGATATTCTGATTGCCATCTGTATCCGTAAAGCGACGCACATAACCAATATTATTTCTTCGGATTGCTGTATTTTGCAGCAGCACCATATTGAAACGATCACTGAAACGAATGCGGGGACTCAATTCTCCCTCTATTACATCGGCATTGTTCCATTCGGGGCTTGAGTTGTGAAACCTGCGGTAAGAAATTTCACCATCCAGCGCAAAAGGCTTGCGATAGTCACTAGAGAAAAAACCGCCAATTCTTCCCCAAACTGGCTTGAGCCATGGCTGTGCATTTACCCTGGCTTCGTAAAAATCATTATAGCCAAAGGGCTGATAGGCAAAATCCAATCCGGCTGTTAAAAATTTACGGGTAGTCCCAAAAACAGAACCGTAAAGCTCAACCCGCATGAACTCAGTTGGATTATACAAATGATCCATATAAGCACCAAGGGTCATTCGCAGATTATTGTAAATCCAGAATGGCTCGAAAATATTATAAGTCGCAGATGCCGAGGTCGTCATAAAATTGGTTCTACCAACAAAACCCAGGTCATTGATGTTGAAATCGCGGCTCATGATGCTATGTCCAGCAGTGTACCTGAACTTTCCACCAATTTTAGCAAAATTGATATTGGTCTTGTAGCCTAGCTGATATTTGTCGGAAAAAAGTTCTTGGTCGAGCAGGCGATAACTGTAAGCTGCGTTTCCAGATACAGCATATTGATTTTTCTTGTCCGTAATTCTAAATTCGGTTCCACTCACATTGGCATCGGTAAACTTACCGAAACGCGTGACATTGGTATTTACAAAACTGATATAAGAGTTTTTACGATCCATGAGCTGCTGATCAAAGACCAATACATTAAAATTGGTCAATGGCTCTGTCATTATTTTATCAATCTGCTCTGTGTCGAGATTCTGAATCTTCGCGTATGCTGGAGCTGTTACAGCATTAAAAACACCAATTCCGAGGCCTTTTTTAGTTCGACCGGAAACTTTTAGCGCATTGATGAGTTGTGTGCGTTCGGGATTTCGAAGTAAATTTTCATTGGAATCAACCTCTGCGTACACTGAGCCAAAACGACTAGGTAAGGCTCCTACCCTACGGGAATAAAACAATCCTGCACGGTTGAAAATAGCCGTTCCTTCCGTAAAAAAAGGTCTCCTTTCGGCATAATAAATTTCGAAAGGACTAATATTGAATTCCAAATTGTCGAACTGCACATCACCAAAGTCTGGGATGAGCGCTAAATCGAGGGTAAAGCTTTCATTGATGCCATATTTAAGGTCGGCTCCTGCTGTGCCCGATGGCGTCACCGCAGCTGTTGCAGGATTCCCATCATCCTCCACCCTCAAATAAGCAGCGGCATAAGGTGTAAAAGAAAGCCTGATAGGTGGTTTTATTTTTTCAATTCCTTTAAGAATTCCATATTGCTGCACCTCACCATTCACCTCGGGGTCGAGTTTACTCCAGTAGGAGCTTTCCCGATATCGTCGAATGGAGCGGCGAAAATTTATACCCCAGGTCTGCACCTCATTTTTAGGAAAACGTAGCTGCGAGTAAGGAATTTCCATTTCAACAATCCAGCCATCCTCAACAATTTTTACCGCCGATCGCCAGGCTGCATCCCAAACCACATCTCCATCTGCAGCATCGCCTTGCACTCCGGCAGCGGTCACTGTAAAACTAAAGGAATTTTGCTCGGTGAACATGCCATCTATTAATACCGTAAAAAAATCGGCATTGACAGACTGGATATCATCTCGAACACACAATTGTTTTAAAATTGAATCGGGCGATGAGTCGTACAATTTTGCTGCCACATAGATAGCATCGGTACTATAGAGCACTCTAACCTCGGTTGGAAGATGTGAGGGGGTATTAGGATTGGGTGAATTTTCTGTAAAATCATCCGCAACAGGTGCGATTTCCCATGCTGCCTCATCTAAATTGGCATCTATTTTTGGGCCCTTTTCTACAAAAACAGCTTCAACTTCCTTCTTCTTTAGTGCATTTTGAGCAAATAATAAAGAAGAAAAAAATAGTAAAAAAATGCTTAAAAAAATTGCAGCTTTGGGCATGGTTATGATTTAATCGCAGGCGCTATAACGATTCTTCAACAAAGATACAAAAATAGAGTTCAAAATACATAGTTCAAATTATTATACCGGTCAATCGGATAGAAAGCTTATTTACGGAATAGTCTTTTATAGCAATCTGGAAAAATTGGGTCACATAAATATTATTTGAAATTATTTGACTCCGCTAAAGTTTAATGCACTCCTTGCATTGTAATGGTAGCTAAATATTAACACCCTAAATCAATTCGACAGGATAGCAAATCGATTACTTGTATATAATACTTTTAGTTTGTACTTTTGTGTAAACCACACTAAACTTCCATCCATAATTTTTATAAAATAACTGATATGAAATTGAGATTGAAGGGAAGAATTGTTAAAAGCGGTTTGAGGTTACATAAAAGACTTACCTCACAGTCTAAAAAGAAGCCTATTGCACATCAGGAGAGAACATTAAGAAGGCTTTTAAAAAAAGCTTTGGATACCGACTTTGGAAAAACTTACGGATTTTCAGACATATTAAGCGCTCCAGATATAATCACTGCTTTTCAAGAGCAGGTTCCCATACATGATTATGATAAAATATACAATGAATGGTGGCATAGGCTGCTAAATGAAGAGGATGATGTTGTCTGGCCAGGAAAGATCAGATATTTTGCACTGAGCTCAGGAACAGCAGGAGGACCAAGCAAATATATACCCGTGAGCGATCAAATGCTTAAGGCTATGAGTCGCACATCAAAATTCATGTTTTCTCAAACTATAAAATTGGGCTTATCGCCGGCCTTTTACGGAAGGCATTTTTTGATGATGGGCAGCAGTACTGAATTTAGTCAAAAAGGAAGTCTTTTCATTGGCGATGTCTCGGGTATTAATTCAAGCAATGTTCCATTTTGGTTCAGAAGTTTTTACCGACCAGGGAAAAAAATTAGTAAAATAAAGGATTGGAAGAGTCGCATTGATGCTATTGCAAAAAAAGCTAAAGAATGGGACATTTGTACCATTTCAGGTATTCCATCTTGGGTACAGTTAATGCTTGAAAAAGTCATAGAATACAATCAAGTTGATAACATACATGATATTTGGCCAAATTTTCAGGTTTATGTATCGGGAGGCATAGCCTTTGGCCCCTATCGAAAACGATTTGAACAATTATGCGGAAAGCCAATTATAACACTTGATAGCTACTACACATCTGAAGGTTGCCTTGCCTGCCAGACTCGACTGGACAATGAGCAGCTACCAATGGAATTGGTTTTAAAAAATGGTATATTTTTTGAATTTATTCCTTTTGATGACAATCATTTTCAGAATGGTCAAATTTTGGAAGGAGCTAAAGCACTTGCAATTGATG
>JBILRK010000002.1:0-17646 GCA_044372705.1 Saprospira sp.
AGAAATTGGAAAGCTTATCATGAACAGATTGAAATAAATCCCAGTGTAAATGGCACACACATGTTTCATATCCTACCCGACCCTCAAACAAATGGTGGATTGATGTTTACTGTCAAGCCTGAAGCATTGCAAGAAATGATAGATTATTTAAAAAGCAATAATTTAGAAGATTTTAGTGCTCCTATTGGTAAAATCACTTCGAAAAAAGATAAGAGGATATCAATTTTATAATATTTATTATAATACTTATAAATATTTTTTAATTTTAAGGGAGTGTAGATTTTAAAAGAAAATTCATTTTTACCAATTAAATATAAAAAGGCTTTAATACTGCTAAAAAACAACTAAAACAATCAAAAGCCAATATGAAAAGGTTTATTATTCTGCTCCTTATTGCTAAAAGTTTAAATCAATCATGGGCCCAATCCTGTGAAGAAATCATAGATTTTGTTAAACAAGAAGGCGGATACGGCGCTACCTATACAAGTTTCCAAAGTGATGCTATTGCAAAAGTCACTTTTTATGAATTGTCAATAGATTACCAAACAGTTTATTTTGCAATTGTATGTTTCAAAAGAGAATTTCAATATGGTTGCTCCGAATATATTTATCAAGTGGGAACTAATACAAAATTCAATTATTCATTACACTACATGGATAGTGCAGGAAAAGCATTTTGGGAATACATTCAACCTTACAATGAAAATTTAGGTTGTGCCCCCGAATTCGAATAAAATTCAATTTTTTGGAAAGTATTCAAGAATTATAAACTCAAAATATGAAATCTTTATTATTGTTTTTTTGCTCCTTTTTAGTATTTCCCATTTTTGCACAAAAAATCAAAACAAAAGATGGCGTTGTAATTGGAGAAAGAAATGATTTCATTTTAACATGCACTAAAGGTGCTGAAAAAAAAATGATTCAATTTAATGGTTTCGAATTTGAAGCTAAAAATTATTGTACTTGCGTTTGCGATAATTTAATTCCTCAAATCTATAATTGGGAAATGGAAAAAGCAATGAAAGAAAACAAAATTGCCGATCTATTTTTAAAAGATAAAAATCTAGATATTTTGATGAAATGCCTAGATGGTAACTATAAGATAGATGATGATTTTAAATTTCAATATTATGAAAATCCTGATCTTCAGAAAAAAGTTGGCATAAAATCCTGTATGAATGAAATTTTAGATGATGTAGAAACAAGAGGTATATTTACTAAAGCACAAGCGGAATTATATTGCGAATGTGCCGTTATTAAATTATTTGATAAAGGATATACTTATAAAGAAATGCTTGAGATTGAGGATGAAAACAGCGAAATTTTCAATGAAATTGCGCTTCCTTGCTTAAACGAAGCATTAAATTCAAATCCCGAATACCAATCTGCGAATTCATATAACACAAATGATATTGTAGGCGGTAGTTACAGAACTTTGATTCCATTAGTGGACTATTTAGGTCAAGGTTACAAACTTAAAATCAACATATCAGGTATTTCCAAATATTTTCTATTTGATACCGGCGCAAGCGATTTGATTATAGATAGAGAAACTGAGAGAGAATTACTTATAAATGGGGCACTAAAAAAGGACAGTTATCTTGAAAAGACTGAGTATGTTATGGCCAATAATAAGAAAATAAAAGGTCAACTTGTTAAAGTTAATAATGTAACAATTGGCGATTATAAGGTTAATAACGTCATTATTTCTGTTATTGAAGAAGGTTCATTGCTTTGTGGAAAGAGTTTTTTAGATAAATTTAAAAATTGGGAAATTGACAAAATCAATAAAACGCTCATTCTTTACAAATAATACTGCTATTTATCAATCCAACATATGTTCTTAATAGGCAAGGATTTATAATTACAAAACAGGATAGTCACTTAATTTTTATTAAATAAATAGAAATAACAAAATATTATGGCAAATGATAAAATTACCGTGCATGCAATTGTTAATGCATAAAAACAATGTTTTGGGATTACTACACTTTACCCGAACATATTACAAAATGGAATTTCGCCGACCCAAGCTGGCATTGTCCCTCAGCTAGTAATGACATGAAAATTGGCGGCAAATACTTAGCCAGAATGGAGGCAAAAGATGGAAGTTTCGGATTTGACTTTGAAGCTTATTACACATCTATACTTCCAGGTGAAAATTTTATTTATGAATTTGCCGGAAGAACTGTAATTGTAGAATTCAAGGACAAGAATGCTTCAACTGAAGTAATTGTAAGCTTTGATCCTGAAACAGAAAATCCTATCGAACTTCAAAAAAATGGCTGGCAAGCTATTCTCAATAATTTCAAGAAATATTGTGAGCAAATATAAATGCCATTCAATCTACTTTCTTGATTTAGAAGTCCTCCTCAAATATTTTAAACCATTTTATTAATTACCAATAAGTTTTGCATGAGAATAATATTGTTTCTTTTGGCATTTCTACTCAATAGCCTCCTTATTTTCTCTCAGGGAAATATAGAATATGGGTTACAGATCATTGACAATGACAAAATTCCACTTAAAAACCTTTCTGTTATTGCGACTGAAACTTCTACGCTAAGAATAGTCAAGGGTCAGACAGACAATGAGGGTTTCCTTAAACTAAACCTTGACAATGGCAAAGAATGGTCATTTACAGTTGGTGAAATAAAAAAAGCATTTACCATCAATGCAATTGAATTTAGCATTATAGAGACAAATGAAGTCTATATATATGACCTTAACCACTTTCACAGAAAGAATAAACAGGATCTAAACAGAACTAATATTGGATTTAAATCCGTTTCGCAGTCATTCAATGCACAAGAGACATTTAGCAATCCAAACTGTATGCTCATCATAAAGTTAAATCATCCAAATGGCTCTGAGCTGAAAGGAATAAATGTTAATGTTGTTAATACAAAAGATTCTATTGCATATAAATCTATTACAAATTCGAATGGTGAGGCTTGTTTTGTTATACCTAAAAACAACAATTATGATATTGACATTAATGATTTTAAAAATTATTCATACGCTGATTTTGGAAATGAATTAGAAAAAAGATTATTCGAAATACAATTTGCCCCAACTTCGGTAAATGAAAAAATCATAAATGATACTATTTACCAGACTGTTACATCAACAGATGAAGCATCTTCGGAAAGAGCACTTTTGAAAATAAATATAAAAGGTGGAAAAAAGAACGGCAAATCAGAATGGATTTATTTACGTGGTTTATATTCTAAAAAGATTTATGCAAGTAAATCAAATGAGGCAGGCGCTGCTTATTTTCTTGTTCCTACTCGAAATATCTATATGATTGATTTTGAATTTCAGGAAAATGCAGATGCAATAAATCTAATGAATGCAAAAGAAATGACAAATGGAGAAATTGATGTAACATATATACCTGATCCAAGGATGGAATTTCCTGAAAATTTTATACCTAATACACAAAATTTACTGCTTAAAAGTTTTAATTCATTCTTAAAAAAACAATTTGAAAAGCCTAAAGACAAAGCATTTAATCTAATTGTAAAAAATGCAAAGAAAATTAATGCAAATTCATCAGAAGCTTTGTTTCTTCTTAGGCTATCGAGTGCTGATGAAAACAGCAGTGGAATAAGAATTCCATTGAATGTTGCATTGGTGTTGGATCAAAGTGGTTCAATGTATTGTTGCGAACGCAGTGAATCGTTGAAAAAATCCTTGTGGGAACTTGGAAATTCCATTGAAAAAAATGACATCATCTCCCTTGTGTTATTTGAGGATAAGGTAAAGACTGTAAAACAGATAAAAAACAATTATCTTGAAGCATTTCAACAGGTTATCGAAAATTATACTCCGGGAGGCGGAACTAATATTTTAGATGGACTCAAAACTGGTAGCGATAATATTTTATCTGAATATGAACCGAATAAAGCAAACAAGGTAATTTTACTTACAGATGGATATGCTGTAAATCCGCCGATGGAAATCACCAATTTCGTTGAAAGTAAAAACAATGAAGGTATAGAATTTTCTACAGTTGGTCTCGGAAAAGATTTTAATCAATCTTTGCTTGAACTCATTGCTGAAAAAGGCAATGGCACATTTAGCTATGTTGATAATTCAACCGATTTAAGAGAGGTCATGCTGAGAGAACTAAAATCAGCTTTCAGTTATGCTGCTAAAGATATCAATATAGAAATCTATTATGACAAAAATTTAGTTTTCTCAAATCTCTATGGCTATAAAACAAATAAAACAACAGAAGGAAAGGTATCCTTTACAATCGGGAAACTTCCTAAAAATACGGATCAAATCGCTTTCTTAAAATTCAAACTTAACAAAGCAAGCCCAGAAATTGAAACAAAACCGCTTACTCTAAAAGTAAGCTACTTTGATTTAGTCCGAAATGAATCCGTTTCTTATGAACAAAAAATAAATTTAAACTGGACGGCAGAATCAAATACTGAAAGCTTATTGGATCAGGAAGAAAAAACGCTTTATGCAATTGCCATACTGAATCAGTCAATAAAAACAATGGCTGAAGCATATGAAAATGGTGATAGAATAGCGGCCGAAAATTATTTAAAAGATGGTAAAAGACAAATAGAAGAAATATTTCCAGATACTAAACCTAAGGATGTTAGTAGACTTCTAGATGAAGTTAATAAATACATCAAATTATTTATGCAGATGAAAAAATAAATTTATCCTAAAAAAATCAAATAACTGACAATTTTCTAAAGTTATATATTATAAATTTTTAGTATTTAAGCCAAAGTCATGAAACGAAAAATTCTTAAATTTCTAAAAATCAGTTGCTATCTAATTGCCATTTTGTTTGTCTTGCTCAGCATTTTACCCTATTTGCTCCCAGTAAATCAATTGAAAGTTGATTTAAAAAATCCACCTTTTGCCGAGAGCAAGTTTCTAAAAATAGATAAGAGGCAATGGCATTACAGAAGATTTGAACCAAAAGATTCTGTCAAGGGAACTATGCTGTTGATTCATGGCTTTTCAGGCTCCACTTTCAGCTGGAGAAAAAACCAAGAGGTTTTTGCCGACTCAGGCTACAGGGTTATCTCAATCGATTTACCATCCTTCGGTTACTCCGAAAAAGACAGAAATGCCTTTGATCATAGTTCGAGCGCACATGCGGCCAATATTTGGAAAATACTAGATAGCATAGGACTCAGCAATGAAAAGATTATAGTTTTCGGGCACTCAATGGGCGCTTCGGTGGCATGGGATTTTGCAGGATTGAAACCAGACAGAGTTGAGCAGGTTTTTCTGGTTGATGGCGCAGGGAGTTTCGGCAAAACTAAAAAAAGAAGTATTGGAGCCAATCTTATGGCTTTTATTTGTAAATATCCTCCCCTGCTACGCTGGGTTGATGTGATTGCAGGAGCTTTTTATTTCAAACAAGAAAAATTTGAGGACTTGTTAGGCTCGGCATACGGACAAAAAGTAGAAAAGGAAGCTGCTGCGGGTTATCTCCGTCCGTTTATGCTAAAAAATTCAGGCAGAGCGGTGATTGAGGGATTCCTTTACAGTAAAAAAGGTCCTGATATTGACTATCTTAAAATAAACTGTCCGGTTCACCTAATTTGGGGAACAAAAGACAAATGGGTTCCCATTTCAGTTGCTGAAAATTTTATCAAAAAATTTCCGGAAGCAAAGCTTCATAAATTTGAAGGAGCTGGTCATTGTCCAATGGAAACGCTCCCACAAGAATTTAATAATTTTGTCTTAGAAACCCTAAGCAAGAAAATTACAACGGAGTAAAATTTTAAAAAGTCTGATTAGCTCCTACCTGATGCGCCTCCTCTAGCTTTGCAAGCAGCTGAGCAAGCAATTCCCTAATCTGAAACAGCAGTACTGCTGTCTATTATATCAAATGGATTAAATGTAAAAACAGGCTATATTTTTGACCATTTTTTAACCATGTTTGAAAAGATAATAAACATAAAGAAAACTAGGATAGCAACAAGAAAACCAGAATAAATCAGTATCAAAATATAATGTAAATTTAAGATTTCTACTGAATTAACAACATGTATTGAAGCAGTTGAAATCAACCAAATAAAAACAAAGATTACGAACCTTAAAAACCAATATTTTTTGGTTCCAAAAAGCATATCAGCATAAGCAAATATCAACAATTGACAAATACCTAAAACGCAGAGAAAGATATAGCTCTCATATGTTATTGTCATGTTTTTAACAATAAGTATCGTGTAAAAAAACAGATTTAAACTACCGAGACAATGCCAAAATAACTGCGTCAGAAGATTTAATCCAAATGGCAGTGAAAGATAGCTTAGATATACATAAATATTAAAAGCCAATGCAAAAACTATCAGCATTATTAAGCTTACTAAATCATATTTATGAAACTCATACCATTTAATGTCTAATCTATGATCATAATTTGGGCTATATCGACTATATCCTCGGTAATAACCGTTTAAATGTTTTGAAATTTCATCCAATGCTACATCGAAACTTTCGAAATATTTATTTTTTACAAATCCCGGATTAAGGGTATTTTTCATTATATCCAATGCGGCTGATTCTGAAAACTTTCCTTTCAAATTATTACTCACTGTAATTCTTATCTTCTTATCAGACATGGCTACAAAAAATAAAATCCCATTGTTTATTTCCCATTTCTCAGACCAATATTTGACATATTGCTCCACACTAAACTCTTTTAAACTATCGATAATAATAATCTGAATTTGAATGGCATTGCTGTCTTCAATGCTGCTTATTTTCTTTGTTAATTTTAGTTTTTGTGCGCTATTTAACAACCCAATTTCGTCATATATAGGCACAATATTTTCTTCTCGATTGGGTATCTCCTGAGCCTTTACAAAAAACACAACAAAAAGTATTGTCAAAGTCAGTAATAGCTTTTTCATCAACTACTAAAAATTAAAAAGGCTATCAGTTGATAGCCTTAACAAGTCAATTTTTCTTGTCAGATTGAGGCTGTACCCATTTATTATTGTCAGCTTTGATATCTGCCATTCTACCGGAAGGGTCGATTTTAACACTGACTATATTTTTATATTTAAATGGAATTTCAAATTCATAGGTTTTGTGTGTCCACCACCAATCTTTTAAGACAGTTCTATCCCCGTAAAATGATTCATCTGCTTTTTCACCACGCATGAGGTCCAAAGGAATATAAAAATATTCTTTTTTGAGATCATTTCCATCTTTGTACTCTACTACAACATCTATAGGCATTGGCATACGGCCATTTTTAACTTTGTTTTCCTTTTCATTCCACTCTTTTCTTTCTAAGACAATCTTAGTATCTTTTTTGTCTTCAGCAACAGATTTTACAGCATAATCAATGGTATGAATGCTGTTTACCCAATATTCTTTGTACCAATCGAGTTCCAAACCAGCGTTCTTTTCCATTACTCTTATAAAATCGTTGGGGTTTGGATGTTTAAATCGCCAGCTATTGTAATATTCGAGCATTCCCTTGTCAAATGCTTCTTTGCCAATAATATATTCCAACTGATGTAAAAACACCTCTCCCTTGCTATAAGCAGCAGTTCCGTAGGCTGTGTTGGTCATAAAATGATCGGCATGAGTGCTTAGTGGCTCTTCGATACCTGCAGCAGAAACCCCAAAATAACCGAGGTAGGAATCATTGTGAATGTTTACTTCAGAACTTTTTGTATTTCCTTTTCCAAAGAGATGATCACTAACTACCTCAGAACTATATGAAGTAAAACCCTCATCCATCCATGCATGTAAGGCCTCATTAGACCCCATTAACATTTGAAACCAATTGTGCATCAACTCGTGTATCATCACACCAACCAATGAATTATAAGGTCGGCGTCCGGTTATCAAAGTGCCCATAGCATATTCCATTCCACCATCTCCGCCCTGAACAAATGAATACTGGCGATAAGGATAGTCTCCGTAAGTTTTTCCGATAAAACGGAAGGCTTTCAACATGGTTTCCTGCGACTGTTTCCAGGTGGCTGCGTAATCAGCCTCATTTTGATAGAAAAAGTGAATTTCAGTTGTGTCATCTAAACTCACTTTGTCGTGAACATAATCCGGATCGGCACCCCAAAAGAAATCATGTACATTGGGGGCAAAGAAATGCCAGGTAAGCTTATCGATTTTGCTATGATCGGGATTGATACCTTTATCCTGATAGCCATGTCCTATTTCATTTTTATTTTGCAAATAACCTGTAGCGCCAATCGTATATGCTTTTGGTAAAGTAATTTTAACATCGAAATCGCCCCAGATGCCATAAAATTCCCGGCCTACATAAGGATTGGCATGCCATCCCTGATAATCGTAATTGCACATCTTGGGGTACCATTGCGCCATAGAATAATCTATCCCTTCAGCACTGTTTCGACCGCTTCTTCTCACCTGAATAGGCACCTGAGACTCGAATTCCATATAGAAAGTATCTGTATCTCCGGGCTTAATTGGCTCATTCAGGCTTACTTCAAGAATCGTTTCTTCTACATTGAATTTTACGGCTTTGCCATTGTGTTTTAAGACTTTGATTTTATGCCATCCACATTCCTCCGGTTTAAGTTTTGATATACGGCTACCAACACGAGGATCTGGATCGGGCAAACTGCGAGAGCGCTCATCCATCATGGAACCTGGTTGAAAAGCATTGAAATAAAGGTGATAAAAAACCTTGTTCAGCTCATCGGAAGAATTGTTTTTATATATTAATGTCTGTACACCTTCAAACTGATGTTTTTTGGTGCCCATGTCAATTTCCATAAAATATTTGCAACCCTGCTGCCAGCGATTTTGATCCTGAGCATTTAAAATGGTGCTTATCGCGGAGATGCTGAGTACAAAAAACAATACTTTCATGTTAGGTATAAATTTTACTTTTAATTTAATTAGAACAAAATTGCTAATAAGATGCCAAATTACATATTTTTGACAAATGAATTCGATTTTTAGATTAGGCTTTTTAAAAATAGCTTAGTGCTTAATTTTAAACCTTCCCTCAATGCTTTTTTTGGTACCAACACCCATCGGCAATTTAGATGATATGACTTACAGGGCAGTAAAAACCCTCAACGAATCTGATTATATTTTAGCCGAAGACACTAGAACTTCCAAACCGCTATTACAACATTACGGCATATCCACTGCGCTTAGGTCGCATCATGCACACAATGAGCATCAGGCAGTTTCACAGGTAGTCAATGACCTGAAAAACGGTAAAAAGATTTCGCTGATTTCAGATGCCGGCACACCTGGTATATCCGACCCTGGTTTTTTATTGGTGAGAGCCTGCATCGAAGCTGATATTGATGTCATAACGCTGCCCGGTGCTACTGCCTTTGTGCCTGCCTTAGTAAGTTCGGGTCTGCCATGTGATCGCTTCTATTTCGAAGGTTTTTTACCACAAAAAAAAGGAAGACAAACTCGTTTGCAACATATTGCAATAATGGAAAATACAGTTGTGCTTTATGAATCGCCTCACCGCCTGGTCAAATGCCTGGAACAACTGATTGAATTTTGTGGTGAAGGACGCAAAGCTGTTGTCTGCCGAGAAATTTCTAAGAAATTTGAAGAAAAACACCGAGGCACAGTCAAAGAACTTTTCGATTTTTTCAACAGTACCCCTTCCAAGGTAAAAGGAGAAATTGTCATCGTAATATCAGGTGCAGAGGTCATTAAAAAGAAGAAAAAATACCGTGACGATGAAGAAGGAGAAGACGATTAAGTTCACAAAATCCAATCTTCCCGAAAAAAACTGCCTTGTTTGTCAAAGGCCTTTCAACTGGCGTAAGAAATGGGAAAAATGCTGGGAAGAAGTAAAGTATTGCAGCGATGCCTGTCGAAAAACGAAGGATAAAGCGCCAAACAATTGAATAAATACTTTTCTTAGATTAAATTTATATTTTTCAATTTAATCCTTTATTTTTAAGCTGTTACAAATATAAATAATACAATAAAATCCGTCATAGACATGAAAAATTGCTTAATCTTTCTCGGAATTCTTTTAATTAGCTGTAAAGCATTTGCTGCCGATTATTTTTGGGTTGGTGGAACGGGTAATTGGTCTGATTTTTCCAATCACTGGGCTACAAGTTCGGGTGGAAGCACTTTTCATAGTCAGGTACCTACACTGAATGACAATGTATTTTTCGATGCAAATTCATTCTCTGCCTCAGGCCAGACAGTCACGAATGACCAAACCATCATTTATTGTCGCAATATGAGCTGGAATGGAATTCTGTTCAATCCAAGCTTTGCCGGACCAAGCTCCAATGAATTAAAAATTTACGGTTCACTTCGCTTTGATAATGCTATGACGCTTAATTACAGTGGACAGATTTATTTCGAGGCGACAACTACTGGGCATACAATTACTATGTCGGGAAAGACTTTCAATCAGTATATTTATTTCAACGGAATTGGTGGTGCATGGACTTTTCAGGATAATTTCAATTCAAATAGTTGGGTACACCTCGTAAAGGGCACGCTGAACACAAATAATAATGATGTAAACATTGGAGCATTTTATGCTTCTTCCAATAATCCTTTTACCCTGAACTTAGGTTCTTCCTTAGTAACAATTAGCGGCTCAACCTGGGCATGGTGGGTAAATAACACTGGCTTTGTACTGAATGCAGGTACTTCAACAGTAAGACTTACTTCAACAGGATCACCTGACATTCGCTACGCAAACAATCTGACTTTTAATAATGTTGAATTTACGGCTGCAGGAACAACTGCAAGTATTATCAGCTCTAATAACAGTACTTTCAATAACATCAGTTTCGCTGGAAATGCTGTAATTAACGGCAGTCACAATATTGGTACACTCGGTTTAGCTGCTGGTAAAAACTATCAGCTGCAAGCAGGTGGCACCCAAACAATTGGCAATTTGATTGCTCCTGGTACCTGCTCCGAAAATATCACAATTAAATCAACTACAGCAGGTTCACAAACAAGTTTTCAAAAAGCAAGCGGGACAATCAACCTCTCCTATTTACAGCTTCAAGACATCAGAGCCTTCGGTGGCGCAAGTTTCAGTGCAAATAACTCAATAGATCTCGGTAATAATAGCGGTTGGACTATAAATGGCCCTACTCCGCGTCAATTATATTGGGTTGGAGGCAGCGGCAATTGGTCAGATCCAAATCATTGGGCTTTGAGCAGTGGCGGAAGCATACCTAATTGTCCACCAAATTTCCAGGATGATGTGTTTTTTGATCAAAATTCTTTCAGCGCAGCAGGTCAAACTGTAACTATAAATACCGATGCATCCTGCAGAGACATGAGCTGGTCCAATGTAAACAATCCTATATTGGCAGGGCCTTCATCCAACACTACAAGGATTTACGGCTCCCTTACCTTTGCGCCAACAATGACAATGACCTACAACGGTGAAGTTTATTTCGAAGCTACTAGTCCAGGAAAGACCATTACAATGTCAGGCAAAAGCTTTAGTCAATATGTCTATTTTAATGGCGCAGGTGGTGGTTGGACCTTTCAGGATAATTTTCAGAACAATAGTTGGGTACATCTTGTAAAAGGTACTGTTAATACAAATAACAATAATATCACAGTTGGTGCCTTTTACGCTTCCTCAAATAATCCTATGACCTTGAACCTAGGTTCCTCTCTGATTACAATTACTGGCTCAACCTGGGCATGGTGGGTAAACAATACATCTTTTGTTTTAAATGCGGGAACATCGAGAATCAGACTTAGTTCTTCAGGTTCTCCCGATATTCGTTATGCAAATAACCTAACATTTTATGATGTTGAATTTACGGCTGCTAATACAACCGCGTCCATTATCAGCTCAAATAATGCTGCTTTCAATTCTGTTACTTTTCTGGGAAATGGGACAATAAATGGCAGCCATAATTATCAGACATTAACCCTGAGCGCAGGCAAATTATACCAATTTCAGGCCAACAGTACACAAACTGTAGTTAACATCAATGCCAACGGAAGCTGTACTTCTCTGTTAAGCATGCAGTCTCTAACTGCAGGAACGAGGGCTACGATATCAAAATCCACTGGCACTGTTAATATCGATTATGTCCAACTAAAAGACATGGCGGCAAGCGGTGGCGCAATTTTCAACGCAAACAATGCCATAAATTTGGGGAACAATACAGGATGGAATATTACAGTATCCTCGGCACGTCAGCTCTATTGGGTTGGAGGCAGCGGAAACTGGAATGATGCTTCTCACTGGGCGCTTAATAGCGGCGGTAGCGGTCCTCAATGTCCACCAACTTTTCAGGATGATGTGTTTTTCGATACAAATTCATTTTCAGCTCCTGGTCAATCGGTAAATATAAATGTATTGGCATCTTGTAAAAACATGACCTGGACAACAAATAACAATCCAATATTATCGGGTGCTGCACCAAATACCTTGAGTCTATTCGGTTCGCTTTCACTATGCGACAGCATGCAGCTTAGTTTCAACGGAGAGATTTACTTCGAATCGACTCAGACAGGTAATACTATAAAATCTTCAGGCAAGATCTTTAACCAATATATTTACCTAAGTGGAGGCGGAAGCTGGGCAATAACTGATAATTTTAGAAACAACAGTTGGCTTCATTTGATAAGTGGTACATTTAGTACTAACAACTTCAATATAACTGTTGGAGCATTTTATGCTAGTGCAAACAATCCTTTTACGCTCAATCTGGGTGCTTCGCTTGTTACAATTACAGGGTCAACCTGGGCATGGTGGATCAATAACAACTCATTTGTGCTCAATGCAGGTACCTCTCTCATTAGATTAACATCATCGGGCTCACCTGATATTCGCTATGCAAATAACCTAAGCTTTTACGATGTAGAATTTAGCGACAGTACTACTACAGCCTCCATTATAAGCTCAAACAACAGTAGTTTCAATTCGGTTATCTTCCGTTCAGACGCTAATATCAGCGGAAACCACAATTTTGGCCGCCTTCAACTTCAGCCTGGCAGGACATACACATTATCAGCAGGAAGTACTCAAACAATTCTTAACGATTTTGTGGCCATAGGAACTGGTGGTTTTCCTATCGAAATACAGTCTTCAACATCTGGTGTTCAGGCCAATTTATCTAAAAGTTCAGGTAATATCTGTGCCGAATACCTTTATCTTCGCGATAACAATGCCACTGGAGGCGCGGTGTGGACTGCCAAAAACAGTATAAACAATGGAAACAGTAGTGGTTGGATCTTTGGACAGTGTACAAATTGCACACCTGTTTCTGCATCTATAAACAGGGCTGGCTGTGATAGCCTTAATATTAACGGTCAAACCTTTACCCAATCGGGTACTTATACGCAGACCCTAACTGCTTCGTCAGGTTGCGACTCTATCTTAACAATTAATCTAAACATAGGCCAATCCTCTTATCAGACGCTAAACTACAGCGCCTGCGATAGTCTGCAACTTTTCAATGTAACCTATACCCAATCAGGTACTTTCCTACAGACTCTCAGGGCTTACGATGGTTGTGATTCTGTACTAATTCTTAATATAACAATCAATAATAGCACTACAGGTTCTGTTTCCCAAAGCGCATGTGACAGCATTGAAGTAAATGGGCAAAACTACACACAGACAGGCATTTACACACAAATACTAACTGCGTCCAATGGCTGCGATTCCATTTTGACATTAAATCTCAATATAAGTAATAGTACAACACAAACCCTTAATCAATCTGCTTGCGATAGTATTAGTATAAACGGTCAAACCTATTATCAATCGGGGAACTACACACAAATACTGAGCAGCACTGACGGATGTGATTCTGTTCTGAATCTCAATATTAACATTATTAATATCGACACAAGTTTGAGTCAAAACGCATTGACATTAACAGCTAATGAAGATTCTGCTCAATATCAATGGTATGACTGTAATACAAATCAGGCAATTAACGGCGCCGATAGTCAGAGTTTTACTGCCACAATAAGTGGTTCATACTATGTGCTGATCAATCAGTCGGGTTGTGCTTCAAATTCACCTTGTACTCAGATTATTATATCCGGTCAAAACGATGTTGAAGATATAAATCAACTCAGGATTTATCCTAATCCAAATAATGGTAGTTTCCTAATTGATTTAGGTCAATCTGAAGAAAATATTAGCTTTAAAATTTACAATCTCGCGGGCCAAGAAATTCCTGCTGTTTTAACTAGGAGAAATAATCAAATTGAAGCTGAATTTAACGCTCCTGCTGGACTCTACCTACTTAAGTCCGCAAAAAATAACACTGTCTATAAAATCTTTAAATTTGAATAAGCGCTAAGATGAGTGATAAAAGTTATAGTATTACAAGTACAAATCAAAGGGATTTTCTACATTACCGATGGTTGTTTTTAGTATTTATAACGATTTGGGGTGCTGCTATGCTCTTAATGCTTTATAAGCTCAAATGGTTTTTAATCATAGCTTACATAGCCTTGTATTTTAGCTTTCGGAAAGCATTTCTAGTCGAAATTATTCTTTATGAAAACAAAATCATTCTGAATAAAAAATTTTTAGGTCTAAGCTATCATCGCAGCAAACAAAGCTTTACGAAGGTTCTATTTTTTGCAAGACCCGAAGGGTTTAAATTTCATGACAAAAACGATGCGCTTTTTATTTGCCTGGAAACAGATGGCATTAGCATAAAAAAATCTAAAAAGGAGTATTTAATCTGCACAAAAAAAGAAGCAGAGGAATTGATGCCTAAGATTAAAATTGTACTGGCCAAGTTAAATATCAACAACAGCATACAAATAATATAAGCTCCCCAACACAATTCAATTTCGGAATTGCATTTCATAAACATGCTATGATTAAATAAAAAAAACAGCCTCAATTGAGACTGTTTCTTAACCATGAAATCTGAAAATTTTATTTGATGACTGTTTTTATACCTGCATTGAGTGAAAGCTGTCGGTATATTTCAGTGCTTTCGATTTTATTGAGATGATGACTGAACATTGGTTGAACAAATAGTGTAATTCGGTCGCCAAGTTGCCTTTCAACATCTGCGCCAATTGCAGCAGACATAAAAAAGTTTTGAGAAGCCAAACCACCTTGCAAAAATCCCTTGGGATAAGAACCTGAATTCAGTTGGCTAATATTTGTCAAAGTACCAGATGCCTGTGACAGTGTACTGCGCTGCGTTCCGCTCACAAAACGATTGCTAAGCATTCCTGCTGCAAAACCAGTGGAAAGACTTACTTTCCATTTTTCGTCACGATAAAGAACCGTATTTAGAAAAACTGGCAATGAGAGCATAACGACCGTCGTTTTTTGATTAATTTCTGATTGGATAATACTATTCTCGTCGATTGGATTCACATAAGTTTTCTCAAACACATTTTCAAAAGATTTACGATTCATCAAGATTCCGCTACGAACTGCAAAACGATCAGAAATTTCTTGTTCTATCAATGCTCCAACGCTTAAGCCAAGTTTACCTTGTCCAAGACTATTGTTAAAATTGATATCTGCACCAGCATAAAAGGTAGCACGTTTTTGACGACGGTAAATTTTAGGAAACTTAAACTTTGTTTTGATACCAAATCCCTTTCCTTCTTCCACTCCATCGCCTGGGTTCAATTTTTTCTTATCAAAGCTGAGTACAGGAATGTTGATTGTTTTGGCATTTAAAAAAGTTTCATTATTACTTTCCCCATTAGTAGTAGCATTTAAGTCACTAGTTGATTCTGCAAAAATTGAGTTCTGAACTGAATGATCAGTTAACTTTGCATTTTCTAAAAGATTAGCATTCTCTCTGTTCGCTAATGTATTATTTGCTCCTTTAGATGCTATGCTCGATTGATTTACAGATTTAGTGCTCTGCGATTTGTTGTAATTTGAATTATTAGCAATTTCTTGCCCCGTACTGCTTTGCTGAATCTTATTTGTAAGTTGAGTTTCATTCACTGCATTATTCAAGCTATTTTCTTTGCTTTTTTCAGATATATCGCTGTTAACTGATTTCGAATCTGCGAAAGTTAGCTCAGTAGTATTGATTTTAGTTTCTTTGTATGAATTCCAAAAATTAAAAGCCGTGAAAAGAATGAGCAGAAAAACCATAATTTCTGTGCCCTTGTAAAGCCATATATAAGGCATAAGATGCTCTTTTTTATTTAATTTTTCTTCCATGAGTTTCCAATCTTCGGGATTGAACTCAGTTTCAAAATTTTCAAAAGCTTCTCTTGCTAATTTATCAATATCGTTAAAATTCTTGTCCATAGAGTATATAAAGCGTGTAGGTTTTAGTATTAAATTAGGCCAAATTGATTGAGCATCTCTTTTAGTTTAACTCTTGCTTTTACAAGATTTGACCTAGAGGTACTTTCGGTTATGCCGAGTGCATCGGCAACTTCTTTATGAGAATAACCTTCAACAGCATATAGATTAAAAACTGCTCTGTAAGCAGGAGGTAACAATTGTATCACTTTTAAAATTTCTTGCGCAGCGTAATTGCTTACGATATCAGTATCTTCAGAAATTTTATATTGAGCAGTTTCCAGATCATCGGATCTATGACGCATTTCTTTACGGTAAAAATCAATAGAGGTATTGATCATTATTCTGCGCATCCAGCCATCAAGTGAGGTGCCAATTTTGTAACGGTCCAAAAAACGAAAAACTTTTACAAATCCTTCATTAAGAATATCCCGGGCATCTTCACTATTGTTTGAATAACGTAGGCAAACACCTAAAAGACGGCCATAATGAGTTTCATATAAAAGCTTTTGAGCCCAACGCTCTTCTCGTAAACAGGCAGAAATAAGCGCAGCTTCTCTTTCTTCTGCACTTAGCGGCAAATCTCTTACAGTATTGATTTTCAATGATATATCCATATCAAATTGGTTTATACATGAAAAATTTAAAAACCAGGTGTCATATATTATGAGCTAAAAGCCAAATTTGACACTATAAATATATGCATTTTTTAATTAAAACGAAATTTTTAATTAAAATGCTGCCTATAGACAGATAAAAAAAACAGGAAGTGCAAATTGCACTTCCTGTTCAGAAAATATATTTATAATACTACATTACTTGGTTTTCTTCGCAACCATTTCATCGGCTAGCTTGAGCGCATTGTAGGCATTTACAACACCACCAGTGATGCTCAGTTCTTTGAAAGCAACCTTAGACTTAGTACCTGGTTTATTAACCTGATCATTGATAGGAGTAACAGATTTCTCCAAGCAAACTTTTAATTCTGCAGCTGAAAGTTCAGGGTAGTATGATTTAACCAAAGCAGCAACACCTGCAACTACTGGAGCCGCCATTGATGTTCCGCTATTTGGCTTGTACTTGCTACCTGGAATTGTAGAATTGATGTCTACACCTGGAGCAAATAAATCTACTGTATTTTTACCGAAATTTGAAAAAACTGCGGGTGCATCAGCTCCACCTTTCCAAGAAAGTGCGCCTACTTCAATCCAGTTATTAGCAGATTTTTTACCACGCTTGTATGGGTCATTTCCACTTTGATAAAACTTGGTTGGAAAATTGTACTCTTCGTCAATGTGTTTGCTATCATTTCCTGCAGCATGTACCAAAAGCACACCTTTTTTCTCAGCATATTTAACAGCAGCATCAACCGCTTTCTTTTTGTAAGAGTAACCTTTTCCAAAGCTCATATTAATAACTTC
>JBILRK010000330.1:0-3747 GCA_044372705.1 Saprospira sp.
TCTGCTTCTGCTTTAGCCATGTACATATTTTGGGTCTTAATGTCATTCTTTTCAGCTGCTCGGCTGGCCATTTTTCCAAAATAATTTCCGCGAATACTATGCGGTTGCTCCTGACCGGGATAGATAGAAATAACCCTGGCCCAAAGCGTTTCTGAATCCTGCCAGCTATCGACCTGAGACTTTGTTTGAATGAACCAGAAAACGGCTGCTATTCCAGCAATTCCATAAAATACTGACCTGATATTTTTGGGAATGTAATTCTCAACACTCATCGCCAACATAAATGCCAGACCGATATATGGTAAATAACTGTACCTGTCTGCCATAATCACTACACCAACAGAAACAAACTGCAACACAAGCACTACCGTAAATAAATAAAATCCAATACCAAGTACAAACAATTTAGTTTTTCTGAGAGAAAACACTGTCAATGCGCCAATTGCCAATGCAAGCACGAAAAATCCCCAATAAACAGGTGAACTGTCATATTCTGCCTGTGTGGGATAAGGATGAAAAGTACATAAGCCTGTAGGAGCAAAAAACTTAATGATGTACATACAAAATCCGTATGCAGCAAATTGAAAGCGCTGTAGAAGGCTAAATGTATCGAATTCATTGACCGCTTTTTCTATACCTGTTTTAGCAAAAAAGCCTCCAAAATTATCCCCACTCTGAACGCTCATAGCCATAAGTCCGAAGAACAAAGCAATTCCAAAAAACGGAACATATTCCAAAATTTTCTTCGTACTAAATGATTGTTTCAATGCTTTTACACCGTTCATCTCTGGATTGCGATACATATCCATCAGAATCATAAGCAATGGAAAAACCACAGCCATCGCCTTTGAAAGACAGGAAAGTACAAATGCAATCAAAGCTAAAAAGAGCCATTTTACATCCGTTTTTTGGCTCGAGCTATAGCGTCCTTGCAGAAATTTATCATAAGAGAGCAGACCCAATAAAAAGAAAAAGACATAGAGTACATCTTTTCTTTCAGATACCCAGGCAACAGATTCGACATGCATTGGATGTAAGGCAAAAACTACCGCACTGAAAATTGCCGTAAAAAGATTTTCCTTACTGAGCCTGAAAGCCAAAAAGAAAACCAAGAGCGTATTTAATAAATGTAAATAGAGATTCCAACTTATAAATGGTTTTGCAGAAATTCCATAAACGCAATCTTTGCATTCATTTGCGTTCCAACGCATGCTGAGCATTGTTAGCGGATGATAATTCAAAGAAACTACTTCTTTGAAAATCTGAGAAGTTGGCACCTGTTTATTTCTGACTAATGGATTTTCGACTACATAGACATTATCGTCCCAATCGACAAAATCATTATCGAGCGCAGGCTGATATGCGAAGTAGGTTATTGCCAAAATACCTGCAGCAATTGTTAATAAAATCCATAATGAAAGCCCTTTTTTTTGTAATTCAACCTTAGGCTGATTATTTACTTTAGCTGGTTTTGCTAAGTCCTGTTTAGGGATATTTTTTTGTTGCGGTTTCTTTTTGCCCATTTCTATTATTTTAAAACATGCCCAAGATAAGCAAACTACTATTTTCAACAAAAAAAAATCCCAAAAATCACAACACTGATTTTTGGGCTTCCTTACTTAAGATTGAAGTATTAAGGCAAATACTGTTCGTTAATTTCGCCATTTTCATTCATCCAGTCTGTCAAACCATAGTTATAACTTTTACTTCCTTTGATATCAAATTTGACAATTGCCCTTTTGGTGTTTGACAACTGATGCAATGCTCTTGAAATCATTGAACGCACTTCCTTCACATCTAATGCATAATTTTTTAACGTATTTTCTTCATCCGCAAGTTCATACAATTGTGCACTGTTCATTAGGTGACTATATTTTGAAAGCGTACTCAAGACAAATTCTGGCCATGGATTCTCTTTCGTGTATTTCCTTTTGGAATTGCTGTCAGATCTCAATTTTTTTTTATCCTTGGTCGAATTTAAATGTTCAACATTGGTATTAGTATAAGATTTTGACTTCCTTCCACGCTTTTTCGTTGCTTTATTGGCTAGTACACTATTATCTTTTGCCTTAGGCTTTGGTCCGGGTTTTCTTCGTTCTTTTGTTGTTACAGATAACTCAAATGATTGGGACTTAGGTTTTGGTCCTGGTTTTTTGCGCTCCTTAACTATTTCTGTGTCTGCCTTTAGCTTGGGCTTAGGGCCACGTTTTTTTCCTACCTTTTCTTCATTGGGGACTTCTACACTATTTTTAGGTTTAGGACCAGGTTTTTTGCGTTCTTTATTTTCAATTGAATTGTTATCTGACAAATCTATTTTGGCAGATCTTTTCTTTGGATATTCTACACCTGCAATTATTTTTGGTGTAGCTACCTCTTCATCTTGAATTTCAAATTTATTGCCTATTGGTGCTATGATTTGATTTTCGGTTGTTGAGTTATTAAGGGATTCGTGTAATTTTTGTATTGTTGTTTGAATTACCTGCATTTGAAATGAAAGTTTTCTCATTTCAGAATCATATTGCATTAGTAAAGCCTTTATTTCCTGATCATTCAGCGCTGAGTAGTCCATATATAATTAAATTAAATTTTTCCATTTTTACATTCGAAATACAAAAAAACAGAATTTGTTTTAATTATTTTAGCATTCATCTCATTTTTTACATTAAATACATCTAATTTTTTAAGTTTATTATATTTGCCTTGAAGAAATTATTGAAGTAATTGTTATTTACTTTAGATTTTCTTCAATATAGTTCAGTACTTTATACATCAAATGTACCCTGTCTTTACCTAAAACATTGTGTAGATGCATTGGATATGGAAAATAATCCACCATTTTACCATTTTCGATAAATGATTTAATTAAGCTCAAACTGTGTTGTTCCAATACAACATCATCGGCAGTACCGTGAATTAACATCAATTTGCCTTTTAGGTTATTAACGTAATTATTGAGTCTCGCCGATTCATAACCACTTGGGTTTTCTTCTGGTTTGTCCATATAACGCTCACCATACATTGCCTCATAAAATTTCCAATCGGTAACAGGGCCGCCTGCAACAGCTGCTTTGAATACATCGGGATATTTGAGCATAAGTGAAATTGTCATAAAACCACCAAAACTCCAGCCATGAACTCCCATTCTTGTTGAATCAACAAATGCTTGATTTTTGAGCCATTCAATGCCCTTAATCTGATCTTCCATTTCAATTTTACCCAACTGGCGGTGAATAACATTTTCAAAATTAAAACCTCTTGACTTAGAACCTCTGTTATCGAGGGTGTAAACCAAATAGCCTTTTTCTGCAAAATATTGCATCCAAAGTTGAGAGCCCCCCAACCAAGAATTAGTCAGCATCTGAGCATGTGGTCCCCCATAAACATAAACTAGAACGGGATATTTTTTTAATGAATCAAAATTTGAGGGCTTTATGAGCCTGCCATGCAATGGTGTGCCATCATTGGCAGCTATTGTATGCAACTCTACTTTTCCTACATTATAATTTGCCAAAGGATTTTCTGCTTCCAGCAATCTTGTAATTTCTTTTGAACTGTAGGTATCGATGACTCTGATAATTCTGGGTGTTGAAATATTAGAGAAATTATCCAAAAGTAATGACCCATTTGGATGCAGGGAAACATTGTGATAACCCGAAACTTGCGTGAGATTTTTAAGCTTTCCGCTTTTCAATTCAATACTGTAAGCATGCAGATTTAATCCGCTACTGTCTGTTCCGCTCACTATGA
>JBILRK010000212.1:0-4793 GCA_044372705.1 Saprospira sp.
TTACCTTTTTTAATTTTGGCTTGCAGTTTCAATTAACTTTCTCTTTATATTTCCAAAGGATTTTACTCCCTCTTCATTTCTTTCTTTTGCCCTTCCTTCGAAAGGCGGATGCAAAGATACTGACCTTTTTCTTTCCTCCAAACTTTTTTGATTATTTATTTGAAGTTTTTTTTCGGGCCGCTTTTTGCTCAATTCATCTCCCCGCTTTTCGGGATTGCAAAGATAGACCTTATTTGCTTATTTTTACAACTTATGTCAAAAAATAATTCCACATTTAAAAATCAAAATTAACATAGAACATTGCATTCTTCTGTAATTAAAAATTTAAAAGCAGTTAAAAGAACTTTATAAAATTAAAACACTCGGTTTATCCAATTATTCAGAATTAAACTCTGATTATTTTTTTTTATAATTTTTCACTTTTACTGCTAAATGAACAGATCCTACAATAAATTAGACAAAAAAAGCGCTATAATTGTACTTAAACCTTGTGAAACTTTGTCAAATTTGGATTTGGAACGATATTAGTCCAGAAGTAAAAAACATCAGTTTATGAATATTCTAAAAATTATTATTGTTGGTTCTATGCTTAGCTATGCTATGTTTTGCCAATCACAGAACCTTGTTATGAACCCCTCATTTGAAGATGGGGCTACATGCGACGGTAAAACGGAACAGACTTCGGCACCGAAAGAATGGATAGCATTGGCTGGTTCCCCTCAATTTATTAATCCTAATTGCCCTATGTCGGCTGAAGAGAAAACCTATATACAGGGCATGAAATTACCTAATCCGGCAGCAGGAAAAGTATTTGCAGGATTAGGAATAGACATAGAGGGTGAATACCTGCAAGGAAAACTCACAAAGCCTTTGACAGAAAACATGCGGTACTGGGTTAAATTGAGGCTAAGATTGCCAATCAGATTTTGCAATACTGCTATTGATGAACTTGGGGTTGTTTTGACAGACTCTGTTTTTACTGTCACTGAGGATTACAGAACAATAGATATGCCTTCCATTAAATTGGTCAGTAATGATCAGTCACCTATAAAAGAGCAATACCAATGGCAGGAAATAAGTGCCATCTACACTGCAAAGGGTGGCGAAAATTTGATTCTAATTGGTAATTTCAAAGATAATAATGTCACAAATTTTAAAAATAGAAAGGCAAAACAGGATGATCCAAATGCTAAAAAAGAAAAACTTTGCACCTATATATATGTAGACATGATTACTGTAGAGGAATTCAAAGAAGTTTCTCTGAAAAATTATAGTCCTGGAGCTGAACTTACTACTGGAGAGCGCATGGTACTAAAAGATGTTGATTTTGAAACGGGCTTGGAAAAACTAAAAGAATCCTCTTTTGCATCGCTCGACGCATTGGCCAAACAACTTACTAACAACAGTTCTTTAAAACTTGAGGTAAGCGGACATACTGATAATACTGGCGATGAAAACACCAACCGAGTTTTTTCAAAATCAAGGGCTCAGGCTGTTGTTAATTATCTTGTATCAAAAGGAGCAAAAGCCTCACAGTTTACAGTTGAAGGCAAAGGGAGTTCTATGAATATCACTCAAAATAGTTCTGAGGCTAATAAGAAGAAAAACCGAAGGATAGAAATCAAAGCAATGGAACAATAACAAAATTATATACTGAACCAGCCGACAAAAATATCATTTTTAGGTTTTTTTGTTGCATAAATAAGACTTTTAAATAATTTTATTGTAATTTTGCATCATTCTAAACATTTTAGCAAAAAACCATGAGTAAATATTTTAATAATATCCTTGAAACAATTGGTAATACGCCTCTTGTAAAATTAAACAAGATTGTTGAAGAAGTTCCGGCCTTGGTGCTTGCCAAGGTAGAAACAACCAACCCAGGCAATTCAGTTAAAGACCGTATGGCGCTGAAAATGATTCAGGATGCAGAATCAAGGGGAGATCTTAAACCAGGTGGAACCATAATTGAATGTACATCGGGCAATACAGGTATGGGTTTAGCTATCGCTGCTGTTGTTAAAGGCTACAAATGTATCTTTACCACGACCGACAAACAGTCGAAAGAAAAAATTGACATCCTTAGGGCAGTAGGTGCTGAGGTTATTGTTTGTCCTACAAATGTTGAGCCTAAAGACCCACGCTCCTACTATTCTGTTGCAGAAAGACTCAGCAAAGAAATACCAAACTCATATTGGTGCAATCAGTATGACAATCTATCGAACAGACAGGCTCATTATGAAAGTACCGGACCAGAAATTTGGGAACAGACAGAAGGAAAAGTAACCCATTTTGTGGTAGGTGTAGGCACTGGTGGTACCATTTCTGGTGTGGCTAAATATTTGAAAGAAAAAAATCCAAATATAAAAGTGTGGGGCATTGATACCTACGGTTCTGTTTTCAAAAAATATCACGAAACTGGTATTTTTGATCCGAATGAAATTTATCCATATATCACCGAAGGTATTGGCGAAGATATTCTACCCTTGAATGTTGACTTTAAACTGATTGACCAATTTGAAAAGGTTACAGATAAGGATGCCGCAATTGGGACAAGAAACCTGGCAAGAATGGAAGGCATTTTCGTTGGAAACTCTGCAGGGTCGGCCATTATGGGGGTAAAACAAATGGCTTCGAAACTAACAAAAGATGATGTTGTTGTGGTACTTTTCCATGATCATGGCAGTCGTTACGTTGGTAAAATGTTCAATGATGACTGGATGCGTGACCGTGGATTTTTGGATGATGAACTGACTGTTGCCGATATCATTGCGCGTAAGCGATCTAAGCTACTTCTCACGCTCGATTCAACTCAGACAGTGAAAGAGGCTTTGAAATTCATGAAAGAAAAGGATATTTCCCAATTGCCCGTTGTTGATGCCAATCATAAAATTGTTGGTGCCATCACAGAGAGTGTTATTTTGAGCAGCTTGCTTGAAAATCCATTGGTAAATGCCGATAGACATTTGGGTGAAATCATGTCCACCGCACTACCTGAAGTGGAAGAAAAATTACCACTTAAAAAACTAAGTTACTACTTTAATGAAAAAATCCCTGCTGTTATTGCCGTTGACAAAGCCGGCATACGTCATATCATTACCAAGTATGACATTGTACAGGCGATGGGTTAATTAAATAAAATTATTTTTCAAAAGGACTGTCTACAAACAGTCCTTTTTTGTGCTTTGGTTATTAAAACAAATATAGATTGCTTACTTTTGCAGGCTATTTTACAATTTCTATTAGAAAACTAATCATAAAAATATCACCTTGAAAAGATCTTATTTAGCAATCGGGCTAATTTTACTTGTGCTGCTGATTGATCAGACTGTTAAAATTTGGGTTAAACTGCATATGAAAATTGGAGATAGCTTCAATTTTTTTGGAAAAGGGCATGATTGGTTTCAAATATATTTTACAGAAAACCCAGGTATGGCATTCGGTTTAGAACTTGGTGGAGATTATGGAAAGTTAGCCCTTAGCCTTTTCAGAATCGTGGCTGTAGGTTTTATTACCTATTATTTGTACATTCTTTGTAAGCAAAAGAAATCCCTGGGTCTTGTCGCGAGCATAGCCTTAATTTGGGCTGGCGCTGTAGGCAATATTTTAGATAGTATTTTTTATGGCCTAATATTTTCAGGTTCCTTGCACCAAGTTGCAACTGTCACTGCATTTGGAGAAGGCTATGCCAGTTTTTTGCATGGAAAGGTTGTGGATATGCTGCATTTCCCTTTGATAGAAGGTCATTATCCAAGATGGTTCCCTTTTGTCGGTGGTCAGGGATTTAAATTCTTTGAACCAATTTTTAACATTGCAGATACTTCTATAAGTGTTGGAGTGGGTATGGTTATTGTCTTTTATCGCAGATTTTTTAGTGAGCCAAAACTATCACCACCTTCGTCAGACTTAAAAACAGAAGCTACTGATGAAACTACCTCAGAAATATTAACTGATGGCATTAAGGCCGAAACTGATGTCACTAATGAAAATCCTCTTGGTGATAATAAAATTAATTTACTATCACTTAAAGTTGATGTAAATTTAACTGTCGAAAATGGTTACAAAACTGACGATGTAAAACCAGATGACAAGAAAAATGATATGGTCGAAACTGTAAACCCGGAAGACTCCAATCAAAATAATGATGGAGCAGATATCCCAAATGACCACAAACCAATCTAGGTTTCTTTTATTTTTTGAGTGACTTTAGTCGTTTAATGTCAACTTCAGTATCTAATTCTATTTCTCCGTTGAGCCAATCGGCAAAATGCGACGCAAAATATGGTCCAAGCGAGCTTCCCTTAGCTCCTAGCCCATTAAAAATATAGACATTGTTAAACAGTGGATGAACGCCTAAATAAGGCTTCCGGTCTCTGACTGTGGGCCTGATGGCTGCTAAATGATCAATTAGCTCAAAGGGCATATTCAACATGGCAGTTAGCTCATTTATTAGATCATTATAGGCTTCTTTGCTGGGTTTACTATGCTCGAAATCCCTATTGTAAGAACTTCCTACCCAGTATATATCATCTTTAAGATGTACAATAAAAATACCATCCTTGGCCATTTTATTTTTGAAAGGATAGTTTTGAATTTTTACCAACAATATTTCACCTTTTGCGGGGCTAAAATGTAATTGTGAGAAAAATGGATTTTTTTCGACTGCATGGCCTTCACAAAAGATAACACTTTTGGCATTCAAAGTTTTGTAAGAAACGCTCTTACTCGAAATCTGCAATTGATTATAATCAAATTCTTCCTGAAGATAATCAATAGCTTTTTCTATGAGATAA
>JBILRK010000213.1:0-4785 GCA_044372705.1 Saprospira sp.
GGTATCGTTATTTTATAAAAATTGACCCAAGAACTTATCTAAAAAAAGTAAAATGTCCTGTTTTGGCGCTAAACGGCAGCATGGATATTCAGGTAGCCGCAGGTCCAAACCTTGAGGCCATAGGAAAAACCTTAGCAGCCGCAGGAAATAAAGATGTTATCTGTACCGAAATTCCTGGATTAAATCACCTGTTTCAGCGCTGTAAAAGCTGCACAATTGGAGAATACGGAGAATTGGAAGAGACTTTTGCTCCCGAATTACTAAAGGTTATGGAAAATTGGCTAAAGGGAGGCAGAAAAAAGTAAGATGTTTTCGAATTTTCAAAAAAATCTTTTGTCTAGGATTATGCAAGTTGAGCGAATGAATTTTGCAAATAAATGATAATGAATGTTTATTGATATTAAAATCTATTTTTTTTCATTCGGAATTTAATAAAACTGATGCCGCTCATCTTTTCTTCGGCTTCAGCTCACCCTCTTTTCAGTTGTTGCTCATGAATCAGGTTCTAATTGAGGCCTACTTTTGTATCGTTCAATTAACAAACGTACTCAAAAAACTCAATTAAAACTTCTAGTCATGAAAACTTTACTCGCTCTTCCAATTTTGATGTTCTTTTTTCAGATATCAGCTTTTGCTCAGGTTTCGGCCGACTCCAAAAATCCTCTTTCTGATGACAATAGTATTGTGGCCTGTATTTTTGGCGATACAGTAGTATGCGATTTCGTTATGAATGGAGCATTAAAGTATGGAGTTAATGAAATAGAAGGTGTCAGCAATTATTACTGGACGGCACCCGAAGGTGTTTTAATCATCGAAGGTCAGGGAACTAATAGCATTATGATACAGATAAATGAAAATTTCACAGGTGGAGAACTGAAACTAATAGGAATTGGATCTGGAAAAACTGTTAGGTTGTCAATGCCAATGAACCTTTTGCCGGTGAAACCGCAGTTTTCAAAATCAACAAGTGCCGTGAAAACAAATCAACAACTCAATTTTTCTGTTGAAGATCATGGTGAAACTTTTACCTGGGATTTGCCTAAAGGCGCCGAAATCATGAGTGGAATGGGAAGCTCAGAAATTACAGTCAAATTTGGTAAAGAGTTTAAAGGCGGCAATATCACCGTTTATGCCAATAATAATTGCGGACTTGCAGTATCCAATCAGTTGTATATAGGACTAGAAACAACTATGCCTAGTGATTTGGAAAACAGTGTAAATGAACTCGCTCAGAAATAAATCCTCGAAGCGCACTGTTTGGAGAACATCTGTGGTAAAAAATAATATTAACCACGGATAGGACTTCGCCCTCGGCAGATTATGCGGATTTACGCAGATACTTGCATGCTGATTGTTTACACCAAAACAGATTTGAGCGGATAAACAAGTAACTAAAATTCCACTCCAAACTTTCCGTATCCCAAAAAAATTACAGATCTTTAGCGCAATGAATGTTAAAAACTGAAACCATGAAAAACATTTTTGCACTATTGCTACTTTTCTGCGGAGGTCTGCTCCAATCTCAAACTTATAACGGTCCCGAAAGTGTGGTCTATGACCCAGCGGGAAAACGCTATTTCATTTCAAACAACGGTGCCAACCAGATATTGCAGCGCGACTCAAGCGGGCAGCTATCAGTTTTTACTAATGGAATCAGCAGCGGGCCACATGGGCTCGAAATTGCAAACAATACACTCTTTGCCTGCGATGGCGGCTCTGTAAAAGGATTCAGCCTGTCAACGGGTGCTCAGTTAATGAACATAAGTACAGGGGGATCCTTCCTCAATGGCATCTGCTACGATGGGGGCAATTTCCTCTATGTCAGCGATTTTTCCGCAAAGCGAATTTATAAAATAAATATCAGTGCTCAAAGCTCAAGCCTTTACATAAACAGCCTTGCCAAGAGCCCCAACGGCATCATCTTCGATGGTAATAACCAACGCCTTATTTGGGTGACATGGGGAACAAATGCACCGATTATGCAGGCTTCCCTGCTTGATTCGGCAGCAGCGCAACTTAAAGCAACAACCCTCGGCAATTGCGACGGCATTGTGCGCGACAATAATGGCAACTATTATGTCTCGGCCTGGAGCACACAATCGGCACACCGTTTCGACAGTACATTTACGGCTGCGCCAACAGTGGCAGTAAGCGGCCTGAGTAATCCTGCCGACATTTACTACAATACAGAAAATGACTCATTGGTTTCACCCAACGCGGGTAATAACACGGTGACTTTTCATTATTTGGGAACAGCATCTCCAACGGCAGTTTCGCTAAATACCCAAAGCGAAATAAGATTTTATCCGAATCCCGCCGCCGATTTTCTATTCATTGATAACATTGACGGAGAAAGTTTATCTGCCGAAGTTTACGATCTGCAGGGGCGTAAGTTGCTCAGTTTTGAAATCCTTAGCGGCGATAAGCCACAGATAAACATTTCTGACCTTGAGAAGGGTCTTTATGTTTTGAAAATTATTGCTAAGGAAGAGAAAGTTTGGATGCTTAGCAAGGAATAGGCTGAAATAATGCTTATAAAGGCTCACTAAAGTCTTTCTTTTTACACCCAAAAGCAGAAATAAAATTGCTATTTAAACTAGAGTCTAAAAAATAGATTCTAAAATTTCCTATCTGAAAAACTAAAATCTTATTACTGAGCGTTATAAAAGCGCTTGGCTCAAATGCCTATTTTCAAAACTAATAAGGAATAAATATTAGATATAATTGTGCTGTCTAGCACAAAATTATAGATCGAAGGGCTAAAAATAATTAAAACATTGAGGTTAATTTATTTAGCTAATTTGTATGTAAAATTTAATTTAAAAGCTTTATTGTCAAATTTTTAATATCCCATAATCTCAAAAAGCATGGTAAAATAATTTAAGCTACATTTCAAATTTAGTATTCTTAAATTGAAACTAATATAAATCTGGGGAAATTTAATTTTTAATTTGGGACAATTAATAAAAAAACTAAAATTATGAAGGTGCTAAAAGTAATATTTTCTATTTTTTTAATGCTCACGGCCATCATCTTTGCTTTTTTGTTTGCAGGTGTTTTTGGTGCTATTATTTTCGGAATTTTAGTAACTACTGCTCTTAAGATACCCCCAAGGAAAAAAGAATTAAAAGTACTAAATATTGCCTCATTATGTCTTATTTTTTCGATTGTTGGCTACCTTCTAATGATGGCTTTTGGACTTGTACACGCAGATAAAATCTTACATGAAAAGTTGGCAGGAATTAGACAAGAGCTTATAAATGATGGATATAGGCCAAAATGGTTTATTATATCTCAGAAGCGTTATTCTTTTTTTAATAATTTGCTTCTAAATTCAGTAAAAAACGGAAACTCGAAACACTTAGTAGGCAAGGCGATAGATATATTTGTGTTGGATGTTAACAATGACGGAAAATTTAATAAAACTGACTATGAACTAATTAAAAAAGCTTCATTAAAATATGAATTGAAAAATCCCGAAAGTAAAGGGGCGATGATTAACTACTTTGGCAAAGGTTTTTTAAGCCAACATATGGTACATATTGAAATATACTAATTTAGATTAAATGCCGAATCAAGATTGATTTTATAAAGTTATATCATTTTATTATGTTGATAATATGATATTAACTTTATGTACCTAATAGAAAAATGTTAAGCTCACAGGGCTTAATAACTGCGTTTGCCTATTTTCTCCTGAACATTTAAAATTATTTAGTTTTCAGCCCTTGATTCGCATTGTAAACACGATGAGCGCTTTATTAGTGTTTATGATTCTAAATGCCTTTAGAGTTCTTTCCTTAATTATTTTTTCGATCCTCACATTTTCATTTTTGAACTGAAATGAACAAAACTAAACTGAAAACTATTAATTTCGGTCAAATCCTTTCCCAAATATTATTTCCTCAAATGCCCCTTTTTATTTTTGCAAAAACTTTAAATTTTGTAATTTTACAGTTCTTGTGGCCTTTTAGGCCCTTTTTAATGATAAAAGTATCCAAAACGCTACAATAATCTATTGATAATGAGTTACTCTTATATTTCGAATGCACATCCGGGCTACATCGATGCCATGTATAAACAGTATCAGGAAAACCCTGAAGGAGTGCCTGCAGGATGGAAAGAATTTTTCCAGGGTTTTGATTTTGCAGTGAGCAGTGGTGCCGCCGATAAAGCTGGAAGTATCGAACAGTCGATGAGCAGCGAAAAGCTCTACAAGGAGTTTGCCGTACTTGGGCTTATTCACGGTTACCGTCAGCGCGGACACTTGATGTCCACCACCAATCCGGTGCGTAAACGCCGTTTCCGCTTCCCGAATATCGACCTGCAGAACTTCGGATTGGCGGATGCAGACCTAAGCGAGCGCTTTGCCGCCGGTGCCGAAATTAATCTGCCCAATGCTACACTTTCCGAAATTAGGGACCGATTAAATGAAATTTATTGCGGTAATATCGGCTTTGAGTTTGCCCATATTGAGCATCGCGACAAGCGCATGTGGCTTCGCAATAAAATTGAAAGTCTGCAGCCAAAAAAATCCTACGGACTTGCACTCAGTGACAAGAAACGCATTCTCGAAAAACTAAACGGAGCAGTTGGCTTTGAAAGTTTTCTGGCCAAGAAATTTGTTGCGCAAAAGCGCTTCGGTCTCGAGGGCGGTGAAACTACCATACCGGCACTCGATGCCATTATCTGCAAAGGAGCTGAACTGGGCGTAAAAGAAGTTGTCATCGGCATGGCACATCGTGGCCGCCTCAATGTACTAGCCAATATCATGGGCAAGACCTA